>DATMNR010000621.1:0-9612 GCA_035568795.1 Ktedonobacteraceae bacterium | reverse complement strand
CGCCTTTTAGGGATGGTATTTCAGATCGACCAGTAGGGCCCGTGAAGGCGGGCATACCGAGCCTCTGAGCTTACCGACTATTACCTGGCTTACCGCGTTTATTTCTTGTTTGCGCAGAATGACCGGTCTTTACGACGGCTTACGTCACAGGTTGGCGGGAGTATCCAGAGGACTTTATTAAGGGCATAACTCTTTTTACATGCCCCTTTCTATGTAATAGAACTCGGTTGAACGTGCCACGGGAGTTGTGCAGAAGAAAACACAGAGGACCTGGATGATTTAATCTCCAGGTCCTTCTGCTTTTTGTTTGACTTGCCGCCTGCGGCGGCAAAAAGGGGAAAAGAAGTTTTTCGGGGACACCCCGAACCCCGGCAAAGGGCGTTGCCCTCTGCACTCCCAAAGGTGTCAAGTAGAGGAACGCATTCCGGCAAAGGGCAACGCCCTCTGCACTCCCAAAGGAAGTTGTTTTAGTCGTCGAGTGAGAGTATTGCCATGAATGCTTCCTGTGGGATCTCTACGTTGCCTACCATTTTGAGTCGTTTCTTGCCCTCTTTCTGTTTCTCCAAAAGTTTGCGTTTGCGTGTAATGTCGCCACCATAACATTTGGCGAGCACGTCTTTGCGCACGGCTTTGACTGTTTCGCGAGCAATGACGCGTGACCCAATTGCAGCTTGTATCGGTACCTCAAAAAGTTGCCGTGGTATGAGTCTTCGCAGTTTCTCGACAAGTTGGCGGCCCTGGACGTAGGCTTTCTCGCGATGAAGAATGAGTGATAGAGCATCCACTGGAACACTGTTGACAAGGATATCCAGTTTCACCAGATCTGCCTCTTGATAGCCCCCGAAGCTATAATCGAGTGAAGCATAACCCTGGGTGCGAGATTTAAGCTGATCGTAAAAATCGGTGATTAACTCGGCAAGAGGTATCTGGTAATTCAGCAAAACTCTTTCTGCCTCGATATATTTCATTTCTTTAAATGCGCCACGCCTTGTCGTAACAAGGTCCATGATTGTTCCAATATAACGAGTTGGTGTAAAGATGGAGATATCCATCCAAGGCTCTTCGATCTTCTCAATTTCACCGGCATCGGGAACCTGAGAAGGGTTATCGACTTCTAAAGTTTCACCATTAGTTTTTGTAACATAATATTCAACACTCGGAGCAGTGGCAAGAATGTCCAGGTTATACTCACGTTCGATACGTTCCTGGATGATTTCCATATGAAGGAGGCCCAGAAAACCACAACGAAAGCCAAAGCCCAGTGCAGTAGAGGTCTCTGGTTCGTAGAAGAGCGAGGCATCATTCAATTTCAGACGATCCAGGGCATCACGCAGTAGTGGATATTCATTTCCCTCAACAGGATAGATACCTGCGAAGACCATGGGTTTGGCAGGTTTATAACCTGGTAGAGCCTCCACAGAACCGAGAGCACTGGGTATAGTCACAGTGTCTCCTACACGGCAGTCTTTTACATTTTTAAAGCCTGTAGCGATGTAGCCGACTTCGCCGGCGGAAAGTGTGGACAATGAAATCAAACGAGGTTGAAAGTACCCGGCTTCCAGTATCTCAGTAGTACTCCCTGTAGCAACCATGGCAATTCGTTCGCCTTCATGTAACTCCCCGTCGACGATACGGACATAAGCAATGACTCCCTTGTACGAGTCATAATGGGAGTCAAAGACGAGGGCGCGTAGCGGTTGTTGAAGATTGCCTTTGGGAGGTGGAACCCTTTGAACGATGGCTTCCAGTATATCCTGAGTGCCAATGCCCTCCTTCGCCGAGGCAAGAATGGACTCTTCTTGAGGTAAGCCGATAACGTCCTCGACTTCTTGCTTAACACGTTCAGGTTCCGCACTTGGAAGGTCGATCTTATTAATGATAGGAATGATATTCAGATCAGCCTCCAACGCCAGGTAGAGATTTGCAAGAGTTTGTGCCTCGATGCCTTGAGTGGCATCGATTACAAGAAGAGCGCCTTCACACGCAGCAAGACTGCGCGATACTTCGTACGTGAAATCGACATGGCCAGGTGTATCGATCAGATTCAGCTCATACTGTTCATTATCAAGCGCTGTATACAACATACGCACAGCTTGTGCCTTGATAGTAATGCCCTTCTCGCGTTCTAACTCCATCTGATCCAGAGTTTGCTCTATCATGTCGCGTTTAGATACCGTTCCGGTATATTCAAGTAACCGGTCAGCAAGCGTTGATTTGCCATGATCTATATGGGCAATAATACAGAAATTTCTAATATGTGCCTGATCTGTCATTCAATAATTCCTCCACACAACACTTCATCTCCATCCTCGCCACCATAGAAGACGGCAGCCTGTCCAGGAGTAATTGCACGCAGCGGGTGCGAAAATGATACGAGCGCACGCTGCCCTTCGATGGGTATTATTACTGCATCCTGCTCGGGGGCCTTGTAACGTATGCGAACGCGAGCGCTAAATGGTTTAGAGGGTGTTTCGCCACTGATATAATGCATCTTGGAGACAGTACAACTCGTCTTCTCCAGTTCTTTTGATGGACCTACTATCAGGGTATTTTGTTCCGAGTCGATTTTGAGTACATGTAAGGGTTCGGGCGAAGTAATACCAAGCCCCTTTCGCTGACCAATCGTATAATATGCTAAGCCCCGATGGCGACCAAGAGATTTTCCACTCAAGTCGATTATTGGACCTGGTTTAGGTAGTTGGATCAAGCCATTTGCCTGAGTTGTTGCGCCGATTCCGATATGCTCTTTGTCTGCTAATGTCATGGCATAACGATCAATGAATCCCCGGTAATCATCCTGAGCAACAAAACAGATTTCCTGACTCTCAGGCTTGGCTGCAACGGACATATCTCGTTCCGCTGCCATAGCTCTTACCTGTTGCTTCGTATAAGGACCAAGAGGGAAGCAGGCATGGGTAAGCTGCTTCTGATTGAGGACATGCAGCACATATGATTGATCTTTCTCAAGGTCAAGCCCACGTCTCAACCTACGCTTGCCTGTGAGAGGATCTGTATCAGCTCGGACATAATGACCGGTTGCAAGGTACTCGGCATCAAGGGAGAGAGCACGCTTGAGTAGTAAGGTAAAGCGAATATGACGATTACAGGTCAGGCATGGATTTGGGGTGCGACCTGCAACGTATTCCTGATAAAAGAAATCTACTACGTTTTCCTTAAACTCTTGCTCAACATTGACGAGATAGAAAGGTATGTCGAGCTTGCGCGCGACACGTCTTGCATCATCAACTGATTCCAGAGAGCAGCATTTATTTTGAGCTACGCGCACAACGCCATCGTCTTCGATAGCGCCAGGTTCAGACCACAAGCGCAGCATCATGCCAATAACTTCGTGACCCTCTTCCTTCAGTAGCGCAGCGGCTACCGAACTGTCTACGCCGCCGCTCATCGCGACGACAATCCTCGCCATGGTTTCTGCTCCTGCATGATATATGATTAATCCAATTAATTTAGATAGAAAAAGACCAACCCGTGGGCTAGTCTTTGTTGTTACGCCTACGTACTTTTTTATGATTGCTGGCTGGTGATGCCCTTTCGTGCCACGTAAAGGGTAGCACAGAGTACTCAGCTTGTCAAATAACTCTCGACTCAGGACGCTCTTTCGTGTATAATGGCTCAAATAGATTAAGATAGTGCATGCAGCCTCTAGTAAATTGAAAACTGAAGCGAAACAATCTATTTTGTAGGGAAGTTAGAAGTTCTACGGATAGGTGTAGTGTAGCAAATAATTTTAGATGAAAAATAAAGCCCGGGAAGCCTGAAATATATTGCGAGGCTGACGGGCCGGGAGTATGTGAAAATGGCTAAAAAGACGGCGCATACGCGCAGTACAGTACAGCGCAACAAACCAAAAACACAGAAGAGTATTGAACTTGTGCGTCAGACTTCAACTGAAAAAGAAATTGAGAGTGAAAGTGGCCCGGAAGAGGAGAGCAATAGTGTAGCTATATCAACCGCTACAGCTACAACTTCCGAGAATGAGAAAGAGGATACGAAATCTGTTGCTGCAACTGCTACGGCGCCTAAAACAAGCGCCTCTGCTCGCCTCGCGGCTCGTCGTCAATCAGCGCAGAAAACGCAACGTTCAACTGTAACTCTTATTACGGCAGAACACTATCGTTATGTACGAATTGATCTAGTTTATATTGCAATCCTTGCAGCCATAATGTTTTCAATACTCATCGCATTATTTTTTATGTTAAGATAAGCAAGCATAGATTCAAAAATAAAGAAGCGCTGATCGGAAATTTGGATACAGCGCCTCTTTCATGTATTTTTACGAGTGGCTTTGTAGAGATTGATGAAACCTCCAAGCCAGATGCGAAGTTTGTCTGGGTTAGTGTAACAAGGGACCAGTGCCTAAACCCGCAGGAATACCATGACGATATGCTGCTGGAATAGTCACACCCAAAACGCGCTGCATTGCCATAGTATGACTGCAATCACCCCAGTCATGGAAGAATCGACAGGTACAGTTCCACTCACCGTTGTCAAAGTTTGTGGTGTGTATATCATTCTCGCCTCGGAAAGTCGCTTCGAAACGAGTAAACTGAATGCGTTCAGGTTCTTCCGCGTAACGCTTAGCTTTTGCGATCTTATTGATCATACTTGAATTCACTGTCGGTACTCTCCTTAAAATCTAGCAACCACTCCGCGGCCACTTTTAGTTTCTATATACGCATGCTGGTGCTTACTTTCACATAATCGTCCACCATTAAGTCTATGTGTGAATGCGCCGTTAGCTCGTTAGAGACTCTTCTATCCTCCTTTCGTAAAATGCTGCTCGCTCGTTTCCGACAAGCGTTCAGAGAATTGGCCCAAAGAATGAAGAAAAAACGATGAGCCCGGCACCTTCGTGCGTATAAATAGAGAGAAAAAGGATAAAAAAAAACCAGGGCAAACTGTCCCTAGTATTTCTGTTTACGTCACACCTTGAGATATCACTGACTCTTTCAATGAAGCACCTCGTGATGTTGATGATAGCGAATCCATAGCGATTAACCTCGTCAGTTAACATCTCGTTTCTGTCTAAGAATGGATTGATTATACCATAAGTATGGACGATTGTCCACCCTTTTAGCACATTTGGAGACTCAAATCTGGTAAGTTTAGAGACTGGGAAACTGTGTGAGCAGTTTGTGACATTGGGTGTATTTACAGGCAAAGCCCCTTTTAGATAGCACTTATTGTGCCACGAGCTGTTTTGCTTCCTCGTTTATCACATCCTCATACATGTTTTGGATCATGTTTGCAACATTTTTCCAACTAAATTGGAGCACAGATGGACGCGCAGCCATGCTCATCTTTTTGCGCATAGAAGGATTTTGTAAAAGTGAATCTAGCCTTTCTGCAAAGAAACCAGGGCAGCGCGGAACCAGGAATCCTGTTTTGTTGTTTTGAACTACTGTTGTAAGCCCACCAGCGCGTGTTGCTACGACGGGAGTGCTACAGGCTAAGGATTCAACAGCAGCCAGCCCAAAACTCTCGTGATAGGATGGAACTACTGTCACGTCAGCGGCACTGTAAAACACTGGAAGTTTATATTGTGGTTGCGCATCTATAAAATGCACTTGTTTGTTTATCTTCAACTGCACAGCTAGCTTTTTCAGTTGCTGCACATCTTTATCATGAGAGGAATTTCCTCCTACAATAACGATTTGTGCCTTTTCTTCCATCATTGCAACACTGCGTAGTAGTAAATCGGGTCCTTTGAATGGATCGAGCCTACCTACAAATAATAGCACTGGTTCACGTTGACCTAAGCCGAGTTTTATGCGAGCTTGCTGCTGGTCCTGGGGTTTAAACAGCTTGAGATCAATACCGCAAGGAATGACCCGTACCTGGCCTGGAGTAGCCCCACAATGGCGTATTATTTCTCTGCGCTCTTGATTGGTAGAGGCGATGATGTAATCTGCTTGTTGAATCAAGCGGCGTTCCATCTCCAAACGTATGGAAGGTTCTGTTTCGTCAGGGTTTGCCAGTTGCTTCAAATGAGCCAGTGTATGAAACATAGTAATGTGTGGAATAGCCCAACGGTGTGCAAGCTGTAAACCAGCGGCACCCGATAGCCAGTAATGACTATGCAACACATCGTAATGTGTATTTTCGATGCATCTAAATTCGTCAATGTATTGAGTAAAGTCAGTCAAATACTGGTAAAGTTCATTTTTTTGAATGGGGGCTGATGGTCCGGCCTGGATCTGGATAACGCGAACTTGAGGTGTGATTTGAACGATTTTAGGAATATGTTTGTTTGTGCGACGGGTGAAGATATCGATTAGATTTTGAGATTGGCCTAACTCTCTAGTTAGTTGGTTGATGTATACATTCAAGCCGCCAGCATCACGGTTGCTTCCTGGTATATCTAATGGGGATGTGTGCATGCTGAGCATGGCAATAGAATAACTCATAACAAGGGTACTCCTCTTCTTCGATTGTAACTAACGTTCATTGCAGATGCGTGGCCAGCGTCCTTCGCTCACCACTTTGGTGTATTTGAGCATGGGCTGTTTCCTTTCTTCTTAATCCTACTTTGTAACTATATGGCTAGTTCTTGCATGCCGCCCAGGCGGCGGGAAAGAGGAAAAAGGAGTTTATTCGGGGACACCCCGAACCCCTGCAGAGGACTGCGTCCTCTGCATTCCTGCTGAATAGTTACTCTTCTATGATGTAACAATTTAAGTTGTGAATTAATTCTAATCAGGGCGAAGACTTTTTAGCACGTTTTCTTAGTTTGTCGATGGCGTTGTACATCTCACGCGTATCGGCGGCCTGTCCCTTTGATAGCTTCTCCAGGCAGTCGATTCTCTGCTGTAGAGCTATTGCAAACTCATCAGGTGAAATACCGACCCATTTTGCGAGTTCGTCGATAACAGGTTGGGTGGCATGTTCAATAGTGTCATCAACATCGTTCCATTGAGAAAGTAGAAGTGGGATGACTCTATCAGGACATTTAGGATCTGCATGGGTTTGCAGAAAGTGAGTAGTAAGCCAGCGACGGCGTAGTGGATAAACACGCCCAACAAGTCCAATGTTTACGACTATACCTAGTCGACGGATATCTTCGACGCTTACTCGCAGGTCGTGTTGATACATGTGAATTACATCATCGATTGTATCAGCGTGTACACTTGTGGCAATATGATATCCACTTGTTGGTAGAGTCAAATAGCGTCGTGCTACGCGTCCCCACATGTAGATGGGTAGGTGGTCACTAACCTCATTGCACAAAGCATAGGTACTGGCAGGATCAATATCCGGTAGCTGGGTGAAAGCAAAATCCTCATACATACCGGACATATAAGCTAAGGCTGTGCCTTCAGGCAAAAACTGGAGCAGAGCATTGAGCGTCGTTGTTTTACCAATGCCCGGCTGTGGATCAGTAGGACCTGCAACAGTGAGTGAAGCTCCATGTTCGAGCATCAACCAGACCATAGCGACAGTTTTTGCGTCAACACTATCCAGAGCAATTATTTGAGCAGCTGAGAGCGGCCGTCTCGAATCATAATGCCACCAGTAGCGTTCATATGGATCACGCGGATCAAACATGCTTTATTTCCCTTCAACGTGATATATCTCTATGACTTTTGTTCGCCCTGTGCGTGGCTTTCTGCACCAACTTTCTCAGCAATAGGAGAGGGTAGCTTGAGCCAACCGGGTTGTGGATTCCAACCAATTGCGAGAACTCTAGGACTATGTTCTGGATCCAATTCTATAAGGCTCACAGATGCATTATCGATCATGAATGAGCCAGCTCGGCTTGCTTCTAGACCTGTATAGTGGGCAATGAGCAATTTAACGACATCGGCATGAGCAACGAAGGCAGGGTATGCACCAATTGAATCCAGCTTACGCCAGCGTTCAATTGCAGCAACTGCCCGTTCCTGAACATGGGGAAATGTTTCAACATCATCAGGACCAACAGTTGGGTCTTTCACAAAAGCTTTCCAAGCAGGATCATTTTTTGAAAGGTCATCAAAACTTTGTCCTGTCCAATGTCCGATATCAATGTCCATCAGGTCAGGTTCAAATTGAATCTCTAGCTTGTAGTGCTGCGCAATAATCCTGGCAGTCTCATATGCACGTTCAAGTGGACTACTTATGATAGCGCTAATTGGAATAGGGGTAAGAGCATCTGCCAGACGAGTAGCCTGCTGTTTACCTGTTTCATTTAGTTCTACTCCAGGGATTTGCCCAGGAAGACGATGTTCTACATTCCATGAGGTTTGCCCATGTCGAATCAGAAGCAAGGTTTGTTTCATATTTGAGTGTGTTCTTTCCACCATATATGATTTCCGGAAGAAGAGACGTATTCGCCACTGACAGAAATGCCAGCTTACCTTCCAGTAAATCCATATTACAACAATCCAACCGCGTATACTGCAGGTTCGTTTTCTCATGAATCAGATATTGTTAACTTCTTAAGAACTGATATACCTATTAGATGAATATTTGGTCTCAAATAGATACAACATAGAACATTAAGCTTGTCAATGTGTTTTTATTGTATCAGGGGAGGTGTTGGAGGTGCAAGCTAGTTCCGAAATGGGCAGGTCTTCTTGCAAGTCACTTTGTGACTGTTTTCTGTGCGCCTGCGACACGCTCATGTGATGGTGAGTAAGGTTATTGTGCGCCCGCGGGCGCACAATAACCTTACTCACCATCACGAAACTGACCTGGCTCGCTTGCGAGCAAAGCCAGGTGAAGAAGCACCTTTTGACAAGATTTTCTTTATTGTGCCCCTACTGTTAAACTTGCTGTTCGGCCACCTGTTTTGCTTGTGTCTCACGTATCAGATCGCGAAGAGCAAACAGCATGTATCCCAGAATTCCGAGGAGCGGGACGACCATCATGATCACGCCAATCGTGACACTATTGACCGTCGAGGCAATCCAGTGCGAACCGGATGGCTGAGTAGTCATGACAAAAGGTGAGATAGTCAGCCAGATACCCGCGAGAAAGAACAGAAACAATACAAAACTACCGGGAGGAATTAGTCGCCTCATTGCATCTCTTGTACTCATCTTGCTTCACTCCTATTTACCATAGACTCGTTCTGGTCATTTTGTTGGTCGCTCCCAGCCTGGCGTCGTGAGTTGAGATCAGCAGCCAGGGCTGCTGCCAGTGTTGCCAGTGTCTTGTCAAGGTCGCTCTGAGATTGTGCCGTAGCTTGAGGTATAGGTGCCTGGGCTTGATATTGTACAGGAGCCTGGGCAACTACCCTGGTTGGGGCAACAAGCACTCCAGAGGCGCGAAGGGAGCCGAGGAGTGAGTAGAAAAAGAGTACAAAAGCCACCAGGGCAACAACGGCTACGCAGATGCCCATCACAAAGCTATTTGTAGTCTGACTAACCCAGTCAGCACCATACGGTTGGTACCCTAGTGCGAATGGAGCAAGGATCAGCCATCCTCCTGCCAGGAAGATGATCAGGCTTGCCGCCATTCCACAAATGTATTTACCAAGGGATGGTCGCGTTGTTTTCATGCGTTACATCTCCATGTTTCCAGGAGCATATGCTCATGATGTACAAAACATATGCCTATTATCCAATAAAACTGTTTGCCGAGAGGACGTCGCTCGCTTCTGACCCAGCT
>DATMNR010000620.1:0-4882 GCA_035568795.1 Ktedonobacteraceae bacterium | reverse complement strand
TAGATGTAATAGTAATATAAATGCAAATTACATATAGATATCGTTTGTATAAAAAGAAAGGTGCCAAACTTCTACAATTTCAGTTGGCTAAGTAGCAACCATAAATGTATCAAGACACTACCAGCAGTCATCCATATTTTGTATATACGCCGTCGAACTATATCGTCGGAACAGAAGTTCCACTATTTGTTATGTTACATGGATGTACGCAGACGGCGGAGGATTTCGCTGTCGGGACACGTATGAATCAACTTGCAGAGCAGTATGGATTCATTGTCGTGTATCCGCAACAGACGCGCAAAGCTAACCAAACCCTGTGTTGGAATTGGTTTAAATCTGCACATCAATTTCGTAATCGGGGAGAACCGGCGATGATTGCCCACATTGTCCAGGATATCAGGCAGGATACGTCGCGATGGACAATTGATAGCAACCAGATCTATGTCGCCGGTGTCTCTGCAGGAGCATCTATGGCTGTCATCCTGGGAGCAACCTACCCGGACATCTTTGCGGCTATTGGTGTGCACTCAGGTATAGAGTATCAAGCGGTAACGAACACCATCAGTGCTCTCAAAGTGATGCGACATGGAGGACCCGACCCCGTACTACAGGGGAAGAGAGCATATGAGGCTATGGGAAGCTCCAAACGAGTGGTGCCTACGATCGTTTTTCAGGGCACGCGCGACTCTGTCGTTTCGCCTATCAGTGGTGACCAGGTTGTACAGCAATGGATCGAGACGAATCAACTGGGGTCTCATGGTTTTTATCCCGCCGACTTTAAGAGTCCAACCACTACGACTTCTGGACAGGTTCCGGAAGGGTATGCATATACCGTGTATTCATGGAGAGATTCTAGGGGAAAAGAAGTCCAGACGTACTGGAAAATCCACGGGTTGGGACATGCCTGGTCGGGTGGCAGTTCCACCGGTTCCTATACCGATCCTCAAGGTCCGAACGCAAGTGAAGCGATATACCAATTTTTTATGAATCACCCGATGGTTGAAGCCATTGATTACGACATCTCTCCTTGGAGGAAAATACAGAGAGCTATTTCGCACCCTTTACAAATGTTTAAAATCAAAAGTCAGGGATAACCTCACGAAAGATGTCATCGCAAGCCCTTTAAGCTTTCTTTGAACGTTTATTCTCGCGGCTTCCAGTCTGAGCTAGATGTCCTTGCTGTGCTAGAAGCGCAAGCTCTCGTGCTCCACGTTCCACTAATTGCGCCTCCCATTCAGCCTTATACTTACGTAAGGTATAGACGAGTGTGCGCGCCACGAGTAGATTGCGATACCACTTCTGGTTAGCAGGTACGATATACCAGGGTGCTTCATCAGTGCTGCACCTGGAAAGCGCCTCCTCATAGGCCTCTTGATAATCGTCCCAGTATTTACGTTCGGCCCAATCAGCAGTTGTGACCTTCCAGGCATCCGTTAGATTCTTCTGTTGGGCAAGCAGGCGCCTTTCCTGCTCGTCATTGCTCATATGTAAGTAGAGTTTCAGAATAATCATGTCATTCTGAGCCAGCAAGCGCTCAAAGTCGTTAATGGCTGCATAGCGGCGACTCCAGGCTTCTTGTGGCACCATGTTATGCACACGCACCACCAGCACGTCCTCATAATGTGAGCGATTGAAAATGCCAAAGACACCTCTACCAGGAGTGACCCGATGCACACGCCAGAGGAAATCATGGTCCAGTTCTCGTGAACTAGGGGCTTTAAACGAGCGCACTTCGCATCCCTGCGGATTGATTCGGGAGAGGACCTGGTGAATCGTATCAGCTTTGCCACTTGTATCCATGCCTTGCAACACGACAAGCAGGCTATGATGGTGAGCTGCTGCCAACAACTCTTGTAGCTCACCAAGTTCTTTGCCAAGTTGTTCCAATTCTGCTTTTGCCAGAGCGGGGTCCGTATGCTCATCAACGAAGTTGGGATCATAGTCTTGCAACTTGACGTTGCCACCTGGTTCAACTTTCCATGCAGCCTGCATCTTCCTACTCCTTTCTCGAAATCATACGCTCAGAGTACCCTGGTCACTTAATAAAGACCTTGCTTCTATGGGATTGTCTCCCGCCTGCTGCAATTTCTCTATGCGCGCACGTTCCTGTTCTCCTCGTTTGACTACATTGGCCTGCCATTCCTTTTTATATGGACGCAGGGTTGAAACAAGCGTGCGTGCTACAAGCAAATTGCGATACCATTTACGATTAGCTGGCACGATATACCAGGGTGCGTTAGACGTGCTGCACCTGGAAAGCGCCTCCTCGTAGGCTTGTTGATAATCGTTCCAGTACTTGCGCTCCGCCCAATCGGCCGACGAAAGTTTCCAGGCTTTGGTCCTATCTTCCTGACGAGCTAGCAAGCGCTTTTCCTGCTCCTCGTTACTAATATGCAAATAGAACTTCAGAATAATCATGTCATTCTGAGCCAGCAGCTCTTCAAAGTTGTTTATGGCTGTATATCTCCGCTGCCACACCTTTTCTGGCACAAGGTTGTGCACACGCACCACCAGCACATCTTCATAATGGGAGCGATTGAAAATACTAATCATGCCCCTGCCGGGGACAACCCGATGGATCCGCCAGAGGAAATCGTGTATCTGTTCCCTTGATGAAGGCCCCTTAAACGAACGTACTTCACATCCTAGCGGATTGACCTGTGCCATAACATTGCGAATCGTGCCATCTTTGCCGCTTGTATCCATTCCCTGCAGAACTATGAGCAAGGAGTGATGCTGAGCCGCCGCTAACAACTGCTGTAACTCGCCGAGTTCTTCGCTGAGCTTTTCTAACTCTGCTGCTGCCAATGCACGATCGGTAAAAGGATCAATAAAGTCTGGATCGTAATTCTTCAATCTGAGTTTGCTACCTTTATCAACATTCCATGCGAGCTGCATACTGCTTCTCCTTTCTCACTGACGCCTTCATTCAAATTGCGGTGGTCTTTAAAAGACTGAACCCGTTTAAAATATCTCCACATCTTGTTAAGTTGGTTGTGAAAAGTAACATATACAACCCCGGGTTGGAAAAGTCAAAGCATTTTACAAAGGTTTGTCAGGGAGCGCTTATATCATATTCTGTCAGGTTTATACTCAACGATCCAATTATGTAATAGTATACCATCTCAATAGCTGTCTTCCCTGTCCTTACATCAACAGCGGAATGCGCTATCATTGATTTTTCTGACCGATCAAAGTAGGGTTATTGAGTTCACATGGAAAGATTCCAAAGCGGGATATACAGAACAAGGCATGTGATGGCTATATGTCTATACGCCCAGGCCCTTAGCTTACCATATCTTCAGTGAACCAGGGCCATCCTCTAGAATCAACATAGATGCCGATGCCGATACGGTGTAAGGTCGTACTGAAAAGGTGTATACGGTGCCAGCCTCCTAGCGGCTCGTTTGCCATGCTCACCTGTACAGAATACACACCGGCCCAGGGAGTTGGATATGGACCTGCCAGGCCGATACTTTCTCCGCAGTCGCTCAAACCGGCAAAGCCCTCATTGGCGATACGCTGATAGGGCGTGCTGCCATCGGGGCAATAGTGGCTGAATCCGCAGTGTGCCATGTTCCAGCTATGCAGCAGAGCACCAGATGCCAGAGTATTGTTCCAGGCGAAAGGAGGAAGTCCACAGGCGGCACGTTCCTGGTTGATCAATTGGAAGAGTTGCTGCGTAAGCTGCTGCGCCTCAGATGAGATAGGCGGCGGTCCATAAGGGGCTGCCAGTCCACCATTCTGCCCAGGAACCTGGGTCGTAGCATTACTGTATATGACACACTGAGAGACTGGTTGTGGGGTACTCGTTTTGGAAGGGGTAACGCGAGGCCGAGGAACCTGAGTTGGTACAGGAGTTGATCTCTGACTGGGAATAGAGAGTTGGAAGATCGAAGTTGGGAAAGGAGTAGGAGATTGCTGCACACGGCTGTTGTTCAGCGAATCGCTCGTGACGCTTTTGGACGATAACGATGATGTGTTGACCTTCGTTGAGCCACATGCTGCCAGAAAAACGACCAGCGAGAGACTTAGCAGTAGCCAATATTTTTTTTCTCTCAAGCAATAACCCTTTCCGCTTTTCGCTTTTATTGTTCTTCAACGAGTCACAGTGTAGCATATCGCGAGTTTCTGGCCGAAAAACAGTCAAAGAAACGGTACTTTCGTCTATTACTGAGCTTTTGCCTATGTAATCTTGCGCTTTCGACAGCATCTGGTTGACGCCGTTTCCAATCCTGCTATACTTATGGGAACGCTCTGGGTCGGGAGAGCTGACTCCTGAGAGGCTACAAATAATGAGGATATTGTTATGCGAATTGCGCTAGACTATACGGCAGGCATCAGACAACCAGCAGGCATTGGAGTATATGCACGAAATTTGGTGAATGCCATGCTTGCAGAAGATAAAAAAAATGACTACACGCTGATAACAAGCGGACGACCTACAAAGGAACACACATTTCCTACGGCCAGCAACGTTCGAAGCCGCAGTGTATACATACCTGATCGCTACCTGAACATTCTGTGGTACCGTTGGAGGGTTCCGCTCTATGCAAATTTCTTCACGGGAGCGGCAGATATCTATCATGGTCTGGACTTTGTCATTCCTCCGCTTCTTGGCAAGGCCCGCAAGATTGTTACGGTGCATGACCTAGCTTTCTTGCAACATCCAGAGACCGCAATCCCCTCATTGGCCGCATATCTAAACAAAGTAGTACCAGAGTCCGTAGCAAAAGCCGATGTTGTTGCTGCGATTTCACACACTACGAAGCAAGCGCTCATTGAACACTATCAGACTCCAGCTGAGAAGATTACAGTCATTCCTTGTGGGATTGCGCCTTACTTTAAACGCATCACAGATCCAATACTTTTGGAGGCAACG
>DATMNR010000619.1:0-5512 GCA_035568795.1 Ktedonobacteraceae bacterium | reverse complement strand
CGCATGTCTCGGCAATCCCAGTGCTATTATAGGTGCATAGGCTCCTATTACGAGAAGCACATACAGGGTACGACTCAAACGAAATCCTAATAAAGACGCCAGCGTAACTTTCCCAGCAGGCGCATCGCTTTCAGTATCACGCATATTGTTCAAATGAATGACAGCCGTTGCCAGTAATCCAAGCGAAATACTATAGATATATACTATGCGATCCAGATGGCCAGTTTGCACCATATAAGAGCCAATTGTTATCAAAGGGCCAAAAATGAAAAAACTTACAAATTCCCCTAGCGCTAGCGAAGAAAGCCCTTTAGGTACTCCACTGTAGAAATATGCGGCGAGTACCCCGATCAAGCCAAACACAATGATAAGCCAGCCGCCCGAAACTGCAACCAAAGCCCCTAAAAGTGTACCCAGCCCTAATGCTATCAGCCCAACAACAAGTACTCGAACTGGTTTGATTATTCCTTGTTGTATCAGTCCACCAGGCCCCAGTGAGTTATGTGTATCGATGCCTCTAAGATAATCATAATAATCATTGATGAGATGCGCGCTTGTCTGAAGCAAGAGTACAGCGATGAGAGTCATCACAAATGTGATGAGATGAAAGGTTCCGCGCGGCGTGCTCGGAGAAATACTTTGTGTCCAGGCTGCAGCACTTCCAAGTACGACTGGTAGTACTGAGAGCGCTAAATAGGCAGGGCGTATTTCCTCCCACCAGATCGATAACCATTCTCTCAGACTGCGTTCACTTTCCGATGGTTGCTCGACAAGCGGTAGAGGCTGCAAGACAGTGCTTGTAGTAGCCAGGGAGTAGGTAGAGAATTTGGGCTGAAGCTCGCTTATCGGCTGTTGCATACCAGCATGTACTACTGGTACTTTCCCAGACTGGACCGCATCGGCCGTGACCATGTGTGGAGAAATCGTCTCATTTGTTTTCGCTGAATCAGTTGGAGTATCGGAATTATGATCTGGCTTTTCCTTGCTTTGCATGAAGCTACTCACTTATTCTGTAAATGTTGCTGCAAGGTAAGCATGGCACGTTCCAAATGTGCCTGCCTGACTGCTATCGTTAGATCACCACGTGTCTTCTCCAAAATGCCTCGAGTTGTATCTGTCGTGCGTCGCAGTCCTCCAGTGATAGCATCGGGGAAGTCGATAGTGATCAGGAGTGCATAGATATCATCCATATAGCGCAAATAGATTTCGCAGTTTTCGAAATTGCTGTGCCGCAATTGATCCAGTATAAAACGTCTCAACTCCCCAACTGCTTCTCCCAATCCATTGAGGTAGGGCGCCCAGCCTATAGAGAGCTCAGGGGCTAGAGGCAAAGGATGATTTTGAGTAAGAGCCATAAACGTTACAGCTTCAGCATATTCTTTCTGAGCATCTTGTACAAACCCTGCATAAAATATATCCGGGTGCCCTTGCAAATCATCAGCCATTTCTGTAAGTAGCGTTGCTGCCTGCCCAAGGAGTTCCGCCGCAGCCTCGTATTCCTGACGGTGGGTTGCACGGATACAATTGGCGCAATAACGGATAGCAGTTCGTGATTTCGGTAATGCTCGTTCGCGTGCTGCGTGTTTAAATCCTAAGTGCTTGAGTGCTTCCAGCCCAGCAGTTTCTAAATTATCGGTCATGGCAGGTCTTCTTTCTTCCTCTTTTCCATCACCAAGTTTACCACAGGTCGTATATAATTCAAAATGTAGGGACTGGGCTTGCCCTGTCCGTGTTCTCCCCACGCTCGCACCACCTATACCCCTCGAATACCATTCCCATACAGCACTCGCTCACATCCTTCAATCCTAAACCAAGCGCCGTACATCGATCTCTGGTGGAAAAGCCATGCTGAAGAGATCACCTGACCAGAAGAGCTGCTTCATCATCTCGGCCACCGCATAGAGGAGATGCTGTAAAGTACCCTCACGTCCCCGTTCAAACACCAGGCTCCCGTGATATGAGGAAATTCCTTTAAACCAGGTGTGAAGTGGTGTATTCATGCTCAGGAGTACCAGGTACATCTCCACCTTCAAAGCTCCATTTTCCACTGGCATCATAATACGCAGTTGTGGTATCTGATCAATAATGTCCAGACGGTAGAAGACTCCATAGTGATCGCGTGAAGACTGAAAAATGGAAATATCAGGAACGGAGTTTTCATCATGCTGCTCATGCTCTGCGTATTCCATCTCAACTCCTAAGTTTGCTAGTATTTTTTCCACTTGCTCATTGATGTTCATAATAAATCCTCTCTTACGGACTCGTAATGATCCCCTTTCGATCATGAAGGACCTGCTGGGAGACTCATTCCAATTTATGGTAAAGGGAGGAGCCGTGTCCTCCAACGTAAAAGCTTTATCAGACGGCATTCAGAAAGTTTCGCTCCTTGAGTGAGTCGCTTGCCAGTGTCCAGATCGTGCAGGCTCAGTTTTCCGCCCATTGTGCCACCCACATAAGCTTTGCCGTACGAAGGGTGCACGATTAGGGTTCCGCGTTTAATGCCCAGACTCAAGGTTCCTCCATAGGGCTTGCGCTTAGCTCCTCTTTCCGGTTCTAACCTATGAAGCTGGCGACGATGCCAGCGAAGCGGGGTCATGCATAGCAAGCGTGTGTTGTCAGGAGTTATTTCCCCCCCGATCGCCGCAGCAGCAAGCACCCATGCATCGACGCAGTGAGCATTCCAGACCTCTGCCGTCTTCCTACCTGTTTTCTTGAGTCCCTTCTGCTCGCGCAACACCTTGGTTTCCCACCCTGGCACGATCTGGACGGGAGCGAGTTTCCCAAGTTCCCCATAAAACCAGGCCTTGCCAACTTGCAGCGGGGAGAACGACTTATCCCACTGTCGCATGCCTTTGGTGCAGGCCTTGATGTCCTCGACGACAAACAAACTTACCGGGAAAAGCTGGCACAAAGCGTTTGCTAGCCTCAGCTTCCATTGCCAGCGTGCTTTGGTAGATGGTGCGATCCTCGCCTTAGCGCGCAACCTGTTGGAGCGTGGTTTGCGGCAAGGGGTTTTGCGCCCTCGACGTGATCGACGTAGTTGACGGCGCTTAGCAACAGCATCACTGACCCACACCACCGCATCAGCCTGAATATTGAGATAGGTGTGTGCAGCAGAGGCCACACTGTAGCCCTCCTTTATTGATCCTGGATCTATGCCCACAGCGATCTGTTGTGCCTCACGTGCCGATGGCTCGACGTTTAAACGGATGCAGAACACACCGCCTTTCCAGAACGGTGTCGCCTTACCACTTTTAAGGAAGCGCCTCGCTCGTCCTGGTGTTGTTGGCATCAGAGGCACTCCATAACGATCGATTACCGGTACAAACATGTGCAGTAAGCCTCCTTGCGGAGTATCTATATTCCCTTCGCTGCTGATCACCGGAGAGGAGTGAGACTAGGGAGGTATCTCACCCATCCTGCGGGCTGCCACGCACAGGTGATTCAGTGACCTTCAATCACCCTCTTTCGAGAGCTTGGACAAGCTAGTCTTGCAGTTGCCCCTGAGCGTGATGCGTTGGCAAGACGCACTATCGCACAAGACCACCCCTCGAAAGGAGCGGGTGCTCGACGTGTTCTCCTCTTATCGAGGTTATTCCAACATGGTTACAAGAAAGCGGTAATTGCATTTGTGTCCAGGCTGGCAATACCTGTTCTTTTACCAGTGAAGCCATAAGGGTAGTTTACCTATGGACAGCAGGCCAAATTGCCGATACAATCACCTCATGCAATATCTAGAGCCTGACAAACTCATAGAAGCGAGTGCGCTGTTTCGAAACTTACAGCCAGATGAAACAGCAAATATTCTTGCACAGCTACAGCCTGCCACTTTTGAAAGTGGCACGCGTATTCTTGAAAGCGGCGTATGGCATGGGCTGTTATATATAATTGCCTCTGGCACGGTAAGCGTCTATGTGCAAGAAGACACCGGCAATAGCGCAAGAATTGCTCAACTGGGGCCAGGAGAATGCTTCGGAGAGATGTCGCTTATAACTGGTGAGCCTCCCTCGGCAACTGTGCGCGCCGATGAGGATATTACTGTTTGGGCACTTCCTGAGTCGGATTTTCTCACATTGATCAGGACCTGTCCTACCCTTTTGCAAAATATCAATGCTATCCTCTCACGTCGCCTGGCGCGTACGAATCAACAAATTCTCTCACAGGTTGCTGCTGAAAAAATCTGGCTCTCCCTTGTGCATAATCCAGAAGTTCTTTTAGAGCGGTCTCTTATCATACACATCGCAGATGCACTGGCAACGCGCAGCCGCAAGCGTGTACTAATGCTTGAGTCTTGCGGGCAGGATCAAGCAATTGGCCCCCATTTTGCGACACTGGCTAACCAGCTCCGTCCGGCGCTGCTAGATTGCGCGCAGGATCATAGCCTGCTTCAGGCTCACCGCGTCCCGACTAGAACGACTGAGGGCCAGTACTATCCTGCTTTTGCAGCTTTTGCTGCCACATCTGAGCAACTGTCTAAGCTTGATGCCAGTGCGCTTACAACAACCCTGATTGATCTTGCGGGACACTACGATTATCTTTTGCTGGTCACCACACAGGCAACCTCCCACACTATGGTTCAAGTCATAGCTGAACAATGCGCAAGGACAATGGTGATTGTTTCGGCCAACTCTATTCAAAATGTAGTGGCGGGGCTTGCCCTCACCAGGCCCGATGCTGTTTCGGCCAACTCCATCCAAAACGTTGAGGCAGAGCTTGCTCCTTTCATTTTCAGCAACTCTAGCTCTAGCAAGACCTCAACCGCTCCATCTTTCTTCGTAGCACATGTGCCGGAACATCCTACAATCGGCGTACAAGATCGCTATACTGCTAATCTTGGCCATACCATTAAGCATCTCTTACCTGCTGACTTTGACTTATTGGAACAGTGTTGGGATCAACAGGCAACACTTCAGCAAATGACAGACGTGGCTGAGTTAACGAAAGCTGTAGATTTTATAGCCCGATACATTGCACGCCAGACTGTGGGCATTGCTTTTGGAGGTGGCGGCGCAAGAGGATTCGCGCATTTAGGAGTCCTTGAACGACTGCTACAGTATGGTATACCTCTCGATTATATCGCTGCATGCAGCAGCGGTATTATAGCGCCTGGGATGCATCTCATAGGCAAGTCAACGGCTGAAAGCGAGGAGATTTTTCTGGAAATCCAGCGTCATATCGTTCAGTGGAGTTTTCCTCGCACTTCTATTTTCTCCAACAAGGGCCTGAAGCGCATGCTGCGCGAATATTGTGGAGACTTACGCTTCGAGGACTTGCTCATACCTTTTGCGGCTGTTGCCGTCGATCTCTCAATGCGTGCAGGTGTTGTGCTGGATCGTGGGTTACTCTGGCAGGCAGCATTGGCCAGTGTCTCGCTGCCAGGGATTTTCCCTCCCGTGCTCGTAGGCGATCATATTCTGATGGATGCAGGCATGCATGATCCAGTACCGGTACGTCTCGTAAGAAAGATGGGAGCGGATATTCTGATCGCCTCGGAACTGGGAGGGCAGGAATC
>DATMNR010000618.1:0-5254 GCA_035568795.1 Ktedonobacteraceae bacterium | reverse complement strand
ATGAGGTTTATCCACGGGCAAGTGCATAGGCGATTGCGTTGTGGCGTTCGATGAGAACGGGAAGATCGACGCCAAGCAATTGCTGATACAGGACACGTATTTGCCCGTTGATAACACTTACATCAACCTTTGGTGGATGGCAAAAGATGAGTGATGCCAGAGGATCGTGAATTGCTCCTCCTGCCAGGTCAAGGGCATCCAGGCGGTAACCAATGAAATCAGCGGCCATGCCTGGCGCAAGATAGCCTATGTCGTCGCGTCCTAATGTGACTGCACCACCTCGAGTTGCCAGCCAGAATGCCTCTTTCGCTGTGAGAGCTGCGGGATTTCCACTAACGCGCTGTAAGAGTAACGCCTGTCGCGCTTCGTCCAGTAAATGAGAGCCATCATTGGATGCTGAGCCATCCACGCCGAGACCAATGCGCGCACCGGCTTCCCAGAGCGGGCGAATGGGAGCTATACCTGATGCCAGGCGCATGTTTGAGCTTGGACAGTGGGCAATTCCAGTTCGCGTCTGGCCAAGTCGACTGATTTCATTGGCTCCCGGATGCACCATGTGAGCAAGCCATACATCAGGGCCAACCCAGTTGAGGTCTTCTGCCAGTTCTACAGGAGTTTTGCCAAATGTTGCAGTACAATATTCAGCTTCGTCCAGGGTTTCAGCAAGGTGAGTATGTGAATGAACTCCATACGAACGCGCTAGCGCCACGCTTTCGCGCATTAATACGGGCGATACAGAGAAAGGCGAGCATGGCGCAAGCACGATACGGAGCATAGCGTACCGGCTGGCATCATGATAGCTTTCGATCAGACGCTGTGAGTCGATAATGATTGCATCTTCCTGCTCTACAACCTCATCCGGTGGCAAACCACCCTGTGCTTCTCCAACCGACATAGAGCCGCGAGAAGCATGAAATCGTGCGCCCATCTCAAGGGCGGCTTGAATCTGATCGTCTAACCTTGCACCATTGGGCCAAATATAGGTGTGGTCACTTGAAGTCGTACATCCTGAAAGCATAAGCTCGGCAAGGGCGATCTTTGTGCTGATTGAGATAGCGTCTGGAGTCAGACGTGCCCAGATTGGATAGTGAGTGCGCAACCAGTTGAACAGATTTGCGTTCTGGGCCGCGGGAAGATTGCGCGTAAGTGTCTGGTAAAAATGGTGATGGGTATTGACTAGGCCTGGCAGGATGAGCATATTGCTTGCATTGAGTATACGATCTGCTTCTTGCGGAAGCTGGTCAGTCGGGCCGATGTGTTGGATGACGTTATCCACAACGTAGATACCTGCATCTCTCCATTGGGTGTCGTTGTCGTCCATGGATACAATGTAATCAGCGTGTTGAATGAGTAATGACGTCATAAAACCTCCGAGTGCGACAGCAAGGGCACGCCCCTACTATATTCGAATGGTAAGCGAGGACGGCCGCAAGGGCGCGTCCCTACTATACACGAAGGCGCCAACAAGGACCCTTATTTGCCAACAAAGTCAATTTAGAGTGATTGCTGCGTTAAGTTGCAGAAGGCAAATGGCTGGTAGCGCTTCATCTTTTTACCTCGCAATGGTTGGTGGTTCTGATGTGTATGCATTATATGATACAACTAGCGTTACGTTCATCTTTATCTCAAGAAAGGGATTAGTCATGGAGAAACATCAACTTCCACCATTTCGTCTGGAACGCTGGTTTGCTGAATTTGAATTTGTGCCGGGTATGAGGAACCTGGCTGCCAGTGGCCCTTTTGCTGTGAAGACGGGTGAATTGCTGGAATTGGAGGGGGTAGAAACGACGGCTCAATACCTGAATCTTGACCTTGATTACATCGAAAATCCGGGCAGCGAAAGTCTCCGCCAGGGTGTTGCGGATCTCTATTCCACACTCAATGCCAGTGATGTGCAGATCACATCGGGAGCAAGTGAGGCGTTGTTTTTACTGATGTGGACATTCGCGGCGCCGGGCACAAACATTGTGGTAGAGGAGCCTTGCTATGGAAATGTTCCTGGTATTGCCGAATCATTGGGGATTGAATTGTGCAGACTGCCATTAAGCCAGGAAGATGATTGGAAACCTAACCTTGAACAGCTATCCAGGCTGATTGATGAAAAGACGAGCCTTGTTTATCTTGTTCACCCTCACAATCCAAGCGGCTCTGTGTTGAGCAGGGACGAGATGGAGGCGATTGCCTCGATCACTGAACGCGCTGGCGCTATGCTTGTTAACGATGAAGTCTTTCGTCCGATTGCCCTGGATGACGAGGCTGTACCCTCGATAGTTGATGTTGTCGAAAACGCAGTCTCGATTGGAGATATGACCAAGCCATGGGGATTGGGTGGATTACGTGTTGGATGGATTGCCAGCCACAGGCATGAACTGCTCGATTTGCTTAGTTCTGCTCGCGATTATTCAACAATGTGTAGTAGCGCACCGGGTTCATTTCTGGCTGAACTTGCACTACGTCACTCAACTCACATCATGGCTCCTCGATTGGCTGCTGCACGAGATAATCGTAATCTTCTAACGGATGTTATTGCTCTCTCTGAGGGATCATTATCCTGGAGACGTCCTGAAGCCGGGTATACTGCGTTCGTGCAGATGCCCGCGCACATTTCCACGACTGCATTCTGTCGCCGACTTGCTCAAGAACAGCGTATCCTGCTGCTGCCAGGAGAGGTTTATGGGAGTGAGTATGAGCGCTTCGTACGTATAGGCTATGGTTGTGATCCAGCACTCTTTCAGGAAGGATTGATGGCTTTTTTAGAAGCTATTTAAGGAGATTCGCTCCTTTATACAACATCCTTTGGAAGCAGACCGAAGCGATCACCCAGCCCTGGCCCGATCTCGGAGACGTTCGCAATGATCTGTTGGAGGTGTGCCTCGAGAAGATCCAGCTCGGCCTCAGAGAAACCACGTTTCATGCTGTGATCGAATTGCTCCACAACGGCAGCCAGCGTGTTTACGATGTCTCTGCCCTCATCGGTGAGATAGACTTTGACAACGCGGCGATCTTCACGAACATGTCGCCGCTCAACCAGCCCATTCTGCTCTAGCCGAGTGATAATTCCTGTCGCCGTCGGAGCATCAACGCCACGCATTTGACTCATGGTCCCGATGGTCAGGCCATCTTGCTCAAGCAGGAGCGCTAATGCGCCCCACTGTGGCGGCGTGATGACATACGGCTTTCCACGCTCCTGGCAATGCGCCCGCATCACTTCTGCATGCGCATACCCGACACAGCGTTGCGCGTAGAACAGCCAGTAATTCAGACGACCGCGATTTTCATCCCTGGGTCTACCCATGCATCTCCTTTGTGTGATAATATTTAATCTACTAAATATTTGTACACTAAACAGTGTACATGAGAAACTGGTTCCCTGTCAAGGGTCTACGAGACACTCTTTCTCGAGAACCTTTTTTTGAGGCGTCCCAAAAACAAAAAGAACCCCACGATCCCATGTGGTCCGTACGGCTCGTATGCTTGCATCCTTGTGATGCGCCCGTCCGCCGTTTCGAAGATGAATACTTGTGGGAAGTTGAGCTTCATCCCTTGTTTAACGACATGGTGCGTCGCCGTCTCTACTGCCGCGCGTTGCCCGTTCTCGGACTCGAAATAGTTCACGATTGTGTAGCCGAAGGAGCGCATTCCGGTCATCGCCCCCCGGAAGCCTTCCGTGATTGCCGCTTTCCCTTGCATCTGCGGTGTTGGAAAATGGGGGTCGATGACGACTGCGTCCTCGGCAAAGACACTCATCATTGCGTCCAGATCCTTGGCTTCAACAGTGGCAAACGTACGGTTGATGAGATCATGTAAAGATGTGTCCATACAAAATTAGCTCCTTTTTCTCAAAGGTCAAGAAGCGGCCAGCTTGAGTGCCATGGCCGTTAAGAAGAGCGCAAACGCAAGAACCATCGCCCAGACACCAACAATGTGGAACCGCTCCGCATGGTTGACGAGCGCTTTCCAATTCTTTGGTGGTGCGCCAGGCTGCCAGGTAAGCGTGGCACTGTTGATAGGGACGGTGCCGATGACCCTGATCAAGATCCAGATGAGCACGGCGAGCACTCCTGCACACCGGAGCCAAAATCCGGGTGCGCTACCATCGAGGATCGTTACAGCAATGCCTGTCACTGCCGTCGGTATAAAGAAGGCGGGTACCAGCACACGCAGCCTCAGTACCAATGCTTGACGGAGCTGGATCTGCGACTGTTCGTCCAGAACCTCGGCGGGCGTACGCAAACCATAGTGGATCACGAACTCTATGCCTGCCAGCATACCAGCGAAGAACACGTTAACTAAGTCGAGGACGGTGGCGGCATTCATGTGTCTTTTTTCCTTTCATTTTCACCTCGTGGTACTTGGTGTGAAATGCGTGTCTGACCCGATCCTGGTGAAAGCTTTTAATCCTCTCGTTTATTGCCCAGTCTCTCTCAAGATTCTCGTCAAGAGGTCTACCCACACATCTCCTTTGCGTACTAATACTAATTTTACTAAATATTTGCACGCTAATATATTTTGAAGTATAAAAGATATATCGTATTTTGTCAAGACTTCGAAAACCAATTGTTGCAGGCGTGTTCACAAGCGCGGAAACACCCACGGGTTGCGCAACCCGTGGGTTCATCCATAGATATGCTGTACATTGGCCGCTTGTGAGATGCTCGACTCCAGTGCCTTCTGACTCCGGAAAAGGCTTATGGATCTCTTTTCGTGTTTCCTGTCAGATGTGGGTTCCAACTTCGCTTATATGAAGTTGGAACCCATGCCCGTCAGGATGGCTGGGGAGCGCGAAGAAAAGCAGAGGGATGAGCCATTACAGCTTTCGTCTCCGTGATGAGACACCAGGATCACTCAAGGAAGCAGCTTCGCGCGTTCGCCCCACATGTGCTATGCTAGTAGCAGAGAGAGCAGGGGGACTGGGCCCATTTGGCAGTGTCCCAGACCCCCAGACAGGCGTTCACCCACGGAGCGGGCACCCCTGACAGTCACCAGTTTAGCCGATAGGTCCTGGGCACGTCAGCGTCCATCAGTTGACGTGTCACTTCACATCACTGCATACCTTTCGCTCCGCCGGGTCACGCCAGATCAGGAGCGCGCTCGTGAAGAGACATGTGTATCGTGAGCGAGACTATGGCTTCGGTCAGCTGATGCTGACGCTGCGCACCAGTATCGGCCTGACGCAAGCGGGACTGGCCGAGCCGCTCGGGGTCTCCCGGCGCGCCGTGGCGGAGTGGGAGGCGGGCGAGAGCTACCCCAAAGC
>DATMNR010000617.1:0-10350 GCA_035568795.1 Ktedonobacteraceae bacterium | reverse complement strand
CTACATGCCATCTGTGATGGGAGATTGAATATTGAGCGAATATCACGGTAAGTCCCATTATGTAAGCGTTTAGCGCTCGATACCTTCCCATGCTCGAAAGCATATCGGCTGACAAAATTGAGGGCATCACGGTACGCCAGTTGGGTCTGCCTTAGCTGCACCAATTGCTCAGTTGTGGTCTCGAGCTTGAGTTTGGCGGTGATAATTTGTTGCATACGCGCTGCCTCTAACTTACCTACTCGGGTGTACTATCCTCACCTTCAGCCCAATCTTCCGAAGCATGCGAGTGTCTTCATCATCAAGCTTCTCACTTCTACCTATTAGAGGTAGCACACCTGAATGAATGCTTTAACTGAGGACCCACACATCATGAAGTTTTCACACTACTAAAGAACTTTTCTCTCTCAGCACCACAGATCCGGAAAAAGATGTCCAGAATAGATTACACATGTCTCTATTTCATAAGACGAGTTTTAGCTCTTTAGATGTTGAGGCATTTTAGAGGTACTGATCTTCGAGTAGTCACTTTCGATACATTCTACGCCTCATTGGCTTTCTTCGTGATATACTATCATAAAGACTGCGTCATTCTTGGCGTTACGGTAGAGACGAGCCTTTCTCCATATTTGGATGTAGGAGTTCCTTGCCTCTTCTTCTCGAAAAAAGAAGAAGTGGCTTTGTTTCCAAGGAAAGGATACCTGTACGAGCAGCAACCTACAAAACCTACGAACGTCTTAATAGGCGTAACGTATTACGCCAGTTTTTATACCTTTTTAAAACATCAATCATGAGTAGCTTATTTACAAATCGCCGCAAAGGAGTTAACTAATGACAAATCCTTTACTTCAACTCAAGGCACAAGGGCAAAGTGTCTGGTATGACACCGTCGATCGCGCACAACTAGACAATGGACTCTTCAAACGCCTTGTGGATGAGGATGGAATAGTAGGTGTCACATCGAACCCCACCATCTTTCAAAAGTCGATCAGTCACGGTAGCGCATACGATGAGCAAATCACACAGCTTGTTCGAGAAGGGAAAAGCACGGGCGAGATCTACGAAGCACTCGCCATCAGAGACATCCGCACCGTAGCAGATATGCTGTTTCCAAGCTATGAAAGAGCCAACCGCCAGGACGGCTTTGTAAGCCTTGAAGTCTCACCTGACCTGGCACATGATACCGAAGCTACTCTTGCTGAGGCTCGTCGATTCTGGAAAATGGTAGATCGCCCTAATTTGATGATTAAGATCCCTGCCACACCAGAAGGCCTTCCAGCTGTTCGTCAGACACTTCTGGAAGGCATGAACATCAACATCACTCTCATTTTCTCTATCGAAGATTACCGCAAAGTAGCTGATGCTTTTATTAGTGCTTTGGAAGAGCGCAATGCCGAGGGTAAAGATATTAGCCATATTGCCTCGGTTGCCAGCTTCTTCGTCAGCCGTGTAGATACTTTAGTGGATCAGCTATTGGAAGACAAGATTAAAGCATCCAGTAACGGTGCTGAACAGCAAAAATTCAAGTCTCTTGAAGGTAAAGCAGCTATCGCGAATGCCCGTCTTGTCTACCAGGACTTCAAACACATTTTTCATTCGCCTCGTTTCGAAACGCTCAATCATAGTGGCGCGCATGTACAACGACCCCTATGGGCCAGTACGAGTACAAAAAATCCGGCCTATCGTGATGTACTCTATGCTGAGGAACTGGTTGGGCCTGATACTGTTGATACCATGCCAATGGAAACAATCGAGAACTTCCGTGATCATGGCAAAGTACGCATGAGTGTTGAGGACAACATCCAGCAGGCCAGGGAAGAGTTAGCGGAACTTGAGAAAGTTGGCATTCATTACGACCAGGTAACCAAACAGTTACAGGACGAAGGCGTGCAAAAATTTGCTGACTCCTTCCATGATCTTTTTAGGGGCATTGAAAACAAAAAACAAACTATCCAGTCAAAAATAAGCGCAAGATAATAAATACATCTTTCTCTTACTTTCAATCAAAAATCTTTGATTGGAACAAGTTCACGGTTGTATAAACGAGGAGATTAAGCATGCCTCAACGTAGTGCAGCAGTGGAGGCTCCAAATCCCCTACGAGAGGGGCTTCGTATGAAGCATGGCACTGAACCATGCATCATGGTAATTTTTGGAGCAACTGGCGACCTGACACATAGAAAGTTACTTCCGGCGCTCTATGATCTTGCGCTGGAACACCCACTACCTGCAGGCTTCTCAGTCGTAGGATTCGCGCGACGCCACTATAGCGACGAGGAGTTCCGCGAACAAGCACTTGAATCAATCAATCAATACTGTCGTCAAAAGCCAGTCAATCCACAGATATGGGAAAGTTTTGCCTCGGGTATTCATTACATGCAAGCTGACTTCCACGATGTGAAAGGCTACGAGAAACTCGGCACATTGCTCAATACCATTGATCAAGAGCGAGGAACTTCTGGCAATCGCATCTTTTACCTATCAACTCCTCCAAGCCAGTATCCTGAAATCATTCATAATCTTGGTGTGGTGGGTTTGAATAAAAATCGGAAGGGCTGGACACGCATTATCATCGAAAAACCCTTTGGGCATGATCTAGCATCGGCACGAGAACTAAACCGCCAGGTTGCAAAAGTCTTTAAAGAAGAACAGGTGTATCGCATTGATCACTACCTCGGCAAAGAAACAGTTCAGAATATTCTTGTGTTTCGACTGGCAAATGGCATTTTTGAGCCTGTGTGGAACCGTAGGTATGTTGACCATGTGCAAATCACTGTGGCAGAGAATATAGGTGTGGAAGGGCGCGGCGCTTACTACGAAGAAACAGGAGTTATTCGTGACATGGTGCAAAACCATGTACTACAATTACTCTCCTTAGTTGCCATGGAACCTCCGATCACATTCGAAGCAAATGCTGTGCGCGACGAAAAAGTCAAAGTTCTGCATGCCTTGCAACCTTTAGTAGGACAAGATATCACAACAAATATCATCCGCGCACAATATGGCCCAGGTTGGGTGAGCGGCCAGCAAGTCATTGGCTATCGCGAAGAGCCTGGTGTTTCACTTCAATCAATTACGGAAACCTATGTAGCAATGAAGGTGTTTATTGATAGCTGGCGCTGGGCAGGCGTTCCCTTTTACTTACGCACAGGTAAGCATCTTCCCAAACGTGTCAGTGAAATTGCTATTCAGTTCAAGCAAGCACCGCTCATGATTTTCAAGCGCAGCGAAGCGTACGGGCAGGTCGAACCAAATGTGTTAACCTTACGTATTCAGCCTGACGAGGGTATTTCGCTTAAGTTTGGCGCGAAAGTGCCCGGTACCGAGATGCAGATCCGCTCAGTCAACATGGATTTTTTCTATGGGTCCTCCTTTGTACGCGAACAACCAGAGGCATATGAACGTCTTCTACTCGATTGTATGCTAGGTGACTCGACTCTATTTACACGAAGCGATGAAGTCGAAGCTGCCTGGACTTTTTTACAGGGCATTCTAGATGATTGGAAGCAACAGCCTCCTGAATCCATCCTGACCTATGATTCTGGCTCATGGGGGCCTCAAGCCGCTGATGAGTTCATCTGGCGCGACGGTCGCAGGTGGCGTCGTCCTTGAACCGCTTCACCCAGAAATGTAGGGATGGTGAAGTGTGGAGTTGGATGGGGATGCATCTTCTTTCATCTCGTCTGACTGCGCAATGGCGTAATCAGAATGGGTTAAGAACTGCCGCGTGAGCGGTTTTAGCGAGATGAATATGTGCTAGCATCACCCAGTGGAGAATTTCGGGCTTTCTTCTCATTAGAAAAAGTCCATCCATAGACGTCATTAAAAGTAGTATTACCATCATCATTTATTTCTGGACACTGGTGTATTCGCTGTACAAGAACAATGCTGTTCTTCATGAAGATCAAAGGAAACGCGAATGACAAATGATACCGCTCACGACCCAGGGATACATCTACCCTGGGCAGGAAAAGCAGTTCGTATGAACGAAATCGAGGCAGTCATTGCCTCGCTATGGAAAATGTCTGCTGATAACTTGCGAACTGGCGCTAATGTTCATGTACGCACGAGTGTCCTAAATCTCGTAATCTGTACTCCTGATATTGAAACTGCTCAAAGAGCCAGCAAAATACTACGTCAGTTATCAAGCACTCATTTAGCACGTGTTACCCTTTTGATTCTTGACAGTGGAGAGCATGCACCTTCCTCCCTCCATGCGTGGGTCACACTGCGCTGCTTCTCCATGATCTCAGATTTGATGCGTCATTGCTTCGAACAAGCCACCATCTTAGCATCAGGATCTGCTGTTCGTTCAATCGCGAACATCATACAGCCTTTACTCAAACCAGACCTACCCGTGTACCTGTGGTGGCTCGGAGACCCTCCTGGTCGAGACGATCCTACATTTATTGACCTTGTCGATATAAGCAGTAGGATGATCGTTGATTCAACCAGTTTTTTCAATCCTGAACAGGATATCGGTACTTTATCGGCTCTCTTTGATACAGTACCTGAATGTGCTCTGAGCGACCTGAATTGGGGGCGTATCACACCCTGGCGGCAGTTAATCAGCCAGTTTTTCGACGTTCCAGAATACAGGTCGTATCTTGCCGGGGTAACCTCAATCGAAATCGAGCACGCTGTTGCACCTCTCGCCACACAAATGCGCACCGATTTGGGTGATGTATCACCAAACCCTGCACGGGCATTGCTTCTAGCTGGTTGGCTCAAAGAACGTCTTGACTGGTCACTGGCAGAGGACACTTCGAGCAATGATTGTGATACTGACAGCGGTACATATTACTGGAGCATGGTTCGGTCAGCAAATTCACGCTCAACACGCTCACTCACATCAACCCGCGTTAAAACAACACCTGGCAATATAGTAAGCATTTCAATTAGACCGCTTGCGAACGCCGAAATGCGTCCCGGCTCCATTTGCCTTGTACGTCTGATGAGTAACCTGGAACATAAACAAGCCACTTTCACAATCAGCCTTGATGTTGAAATGAAGCTATTCAAGACCTCGGTCGAACTATCACATGAAACTCGTCCCAGGCGCTCTGTGAGTCTCGCGGCGGTACATAATGAAAGCGAATTACTCCACGATGAGCTAGAGATTCTCGGACACGATTACCATTTTGAGCAAACGCTTAAAGAGGTGACCGAAATGTTAGCAGCAGAAAAATAAAGGGAAAAGGGATCACAGGAGAACCGAAACAATGCAAATCGCAATTTATGATGATAAACATACCATCAGCCAACTTGCTGCAGAATATATAATGCGAATAGCGCTGGAGTCTATCGATCTTCATGGTCGCTTCACATTCGCATTAACAGGCGGAACTACACCTGGAGAAGTATATAGCCTTCTTGGAAGTGAGCCAATCCGAAGCCAGATTGACTGGCAACTGGTACACATATTTTGGGGAGATGAGCGATGTGTCCCTCATAATAACCCTGAAAGTAACTTTTATCTTGCGCAGGAAGTACTGTTAAAAAACGTTGCTATTCCGAAGTCACAGATACATCCAGTACCTGCCGACCAGATAGACCGAGATGCAGCTTCACAAGCATATACAGTCGAAATGCAACAAGCTTTTGGCACGAATGGAATACCCAGTTTTGACCTCATCCATCTTGGCATGGGACCTGAGGGTCACACAGCATCGCTCTTTCCGCACCAGGCTTCATTACACGAAAAGCATCGCCTGGTCATACCTGTCTCGGTTCCTAAACCACCACCTGATCGTCTGACATTTACACCACCATTGTTGAACGCAGCTAAAAATGTGCTCTTTTTAGTGGCTGGTAGCGAAAAGGCAGATGCTTTGCATGCTGTTCTTGAGGGTGAGTATCAGCCGGATGAGTACCCCGCACAGATTGTACGCCCAACAAACGGCGAGGTAGTATGGATGTTGGATAAGGCAGCTGCGCAGAATTTACATGTACACAATCCAATGTAAAATGGGAGATTATTATAATGGAAATTGGAATTGTACCCTCTGTTCTATCCGCCGACTTTACGCGTCTTGGTGAGCAAGTACGAGAAGCGGAGCAGGCAGGCGCTCAACGCATTCAGGTCGATGTGATGGATGGACACTTTGTTCCCAACATCACCATGGGGCCTTTGATTGTCGACGCAGTACGATGCAGCACCACACTACCCGTTGAAGCCCATCTGATGATTTCTCATCCCGAACAATTCATTGAAGAATTTGCAACAGCTGGAGCCGATTACATTATTATACATCAAGAGGTCTCTCCCCATCTTCATCGTATTATCCAGCAGATCAAAGCAGCAGGCAAATTGGCAGGTATTGCGCTAACTCCATCTACACCAGTTATCATGCTGGAAGATATCCTCTCAATGCTTGATATGGCGCTTATTATGACAGTCAATCCTGGCTTTGGTGGACAACAATTTATTCCCGAAACTCTACCCAAAATTAAGCGGCTGCGCGAGATGATTGATCGGCAAGAAATCCATTGCGATATCGAGGTAGATGGTGGCATTCACGAAACTGTCGTTCCATTAGTAGTTCAGGCAGGCGCTAACCTGTTAGTCGCTGGATCAGCGGTTTACAATGAACACGTAAGCGTTGCTGAGGCGATAGCTAGATTGCGTAATGCAATATGAGGATTAGCGGTTCGTAATGAAAACTTTGGAAAGAATGTACCCTTATGCACGACGATATTACTGATATCCCTGGTATTCGTGTTGGACATTATACAAATTTAGAAGCCGCTACAGGGTGTACAGTTATCCTGTGCGACACTCCTGCCATCGGTGGCGTCGATGTGCGTGGAGGCGCACCAGCAACTCGCGAAACAGATCTGCTATCCTCACAAAACCTGGTAGAGGAAGTCAATGCTATCCTACTTACAGGAGGAAGCGCATTTGGCCTTGATTCAGCCAGTGGCGTAATGCGTTACCTTGAAGAACAAGGACATGGGTATGACACCGGAATAGCACGTGTACCAATTGTCCCCGCCGCAGCTATCTTCGATCTCGGTTTTGGATCGCACAAGATTCGCCCCGATTCAGAAGCAGGCTATCTAGCGTGCCAACAGGCAATCACCGAGGAAGTAATGCAAGGCAATGTTGGAGCAGGTACGGGCGCTACTGTAGGCAAAATGGCGGGACCAACCTTTATGATGAAGGGAGGATTGGGCTCTGCCAGCACGCTTTTGAGCGATGGAACACTGGTTGGCGCCCTGGTTGTTGTGAACGCGCTTGGTGACATCATTGACCCACACACACGACAAATAGTCGCAGGCACACGCAATCCATCGGGACACGGGTTCCTCGCCGCCAGCTCAATCAGTAATACTACTATAGCAGTAGTGGCCACTACTGCCTCGCTTTCCAAACATCAGGTAAATAAAATTGCGCAAATGGCACATGATGGTATAGCCCACGCTATTCACCCTGCGCATACAATGTTTGACGGCGATGCTATTTTTGGGCTAGCAATGGGACCAAAGTTGCAACATATAACAAACTCAACAATAGCGGCCACACAAGTAAGTACTATCGGATCAGCAGCAGCAACTACCCTCGCACGCGCTATTATCAAGGCTGTTCGATATGCAACAGAACTGCATGGCGTACCAGCAGCCAGTCTTTGAGCAGTAAAAATTTCTTCAGTTAAGGATTATTCGTTCAAGGTTGTAACATCATAAATAATACTATTCCCCCACTAATGAGCATAATTACAATACAAGCCAGAATCACTAGAGGGAACATGTAACTTCGAGGCGTAACTGGCGCATCAGACAAGTGATTTGTGTCGCGTCGCTCAAGCCGGGGAGGCAGTTCTCTCTTCGCAGTTAAGGTCTTTAAACCGCCAGTAGCCAGATCCAGGGAGTGAGTTGCAAAATCAGTTGCACGTTCATGAGCAATCGTTGATGAGCTTTCTATCTCGGAATTGAGTGGTTTCATGGAAGGGGAAGTGAGAGAAGAAGGCACTGGAGTTGCAGGTATCGAGTGGTTTGTGGGAATCGAGTGTATTGAGTGGGTAGAGTGTGTTTGTTGTGACAGAAATCTCGGAGACTGAGCATCAGGTGTCGGCAAAGTCACAGCTTTTCTCCACTAGGGGACCGTAAGGCCAACCAACTCTTAAAGAAACAATGTACAAAATACGCACTACAGCAAGCATTCGTAATATCAATTAATCATACTATCTATTGTAGTCAACGAATGGAAAGAATCAAGGTAACCATGACTAATAGGCATCCCTCAGCAACTCTAACAACATTGTGAGCATGCGAGCCGTTGCACCCCAAATACGGTAAGAACCGTAATCATAAAAGTATACCGTATGAGACACATCATCCCTAACCCATTGCTCAGTATGATAAATTGATGGGTCAGCAAGGCCCTGTAGCGGTAAGAAAATGATCTCTGATACCTCACTCACCTGCAAATGCAACGTTCCAGGACCTTCTGGCAAATATGCTACTACGGGAGTTATTAAAAAATTACTTACAACAGTGAAGACCGGTGACATGATACCTAATACCTCTGCTCTGGATGGAGCTAATCCGATCTCCTCATGAGCTTCACGTAAAGCTGTAACGATTAGTGAACCGTCATTAACATCAGCAGCACCCCCTGGAAAGGCAATCTCCCCACTATGTGCTCTGAGTGTAATGGCCCGACGAATAAATGATATGTAGGTTTCGTTGTTCTCATCGAAAAGAGTAATCAACACTGAGGCATTGCGAGCAGAGGGATAATATTGCTCGTGCGCATCCTTTAACAACCCGGCGCGATTTATTGGCTCCAGACGCTCGCGAAGAGCCAGAATGACCTCTTTACTATTGCTTAAATCCATACGTATATCTTAGCATACATCAAAAGTAAATCGAGCAAATTGTGCATCTGAAACTCCTTGCTTCCCTGTGGTACAATATTTCAGATAAAAAACTTCGGAGCAATTTGCTAATTAGGTATGTATTGTCTTGCATTCAGGGAAGGCTTTTGGTATAATTAGAGCATCGAGTGGGGGTATACCGTGCTAAGGCTCTATTTTGTCCGCAACATGGCTTACCTGTCTGCGAGCGTTGTTTCGTATGACCGTTCTGTAGGGCAATTATTTGTTGTCCACTAAATACTAGTCTCAACTCAAAATAGAAGACTTTGAGACATAAAAAGCGGAAATGATTCCAGCCTAAGTAGCCTCCTCCGATAAATCCATGTCCTTTGACATATCCCCAGGGTTCCTAAAACATGCATCTATCCGTCACTTTGCGACATGCTGAACAAAGGTGAAGGTGCGAAAAAATGATGGTGCATAAACAGAAGGATCAAAGATACTTAAAAGGATAGGAAAAACCGTGTATCGAAGGGGGCATAATTCCCATGCAAGCACAAAAGCACGGCGACCTTTCGACGATGCCAGCGGCAAATCTTAAGAGCGGACGGGTACAGACGATGTTCGAAGAAAATGACCTTGAAGGCCAGAACAACAACTCCGAGGAGATGAACGACTACAACGAGATGGAAGCGTTGCTGGCGGCATCCACCACTCCGATCAATATCAAACGCGGCGATGTAGTCGATGGCGTGATCGTGCGAATTGACCAGGATGAAATTCTGGTCGATATTGGTCTCAAGTCCGAGGGTGTTCTTTCCACCAAAGAACTTCCGGCAACAGGCGATTGGTCCTTCAATGAACTCCATCTGAATGACAAAGTACTGGTGTATGTCATTCAACCAGAAACACAGGACGGGCATGCGCTTCTCTCTCTCAAACGAGCAAATGCAGAGCGGCAATGGCGCATTGCGGAAGAGCAGTATAAAAATAATGAACTGCTCAAGGCGAAAGTGATCGACTTTAATAAAGGTGGCTTGATTGTCGATGTGGCAGGTATTCGCGGATTCGTTCCAATCTCACAAATCCTGAACCTCAAACGCGAGGAAGTCGCATCGGGTGGAGATAACCAGGAAACAGCTGCGAAACTCCAGGGTATGAAAGATAAGGAACTGCAGCTTAAGATCATCGAGATCAATCGCGCGCGGAATCGACTGATTCTTTCAGAGCGGCTGGCCGCTCAGGAATGGCGACAGAGGCGGCGTGAAGAACTTCTCGATGAATTGAAGCCAGGTGAAGTTCGCCATGGCGTGGTGAGTAACCTTGCTAACTTTGGCGCATTTGTTGACCTGGGTGGGGCAGACGGACTGGTACACATCAGCCAGCTCGCCTGGAGTCGTGTCAATCATCCAAGTGAAGTACTCAAGGTTGGCCAGGAAGTAGAAGTCCAGGTACTCAGCGTCGATAAAGAGAAAAAGAAAATTGCTCTCTCGATCAAACGTGCCGAAGTTGATCCTTGGACCACTGTTGAACAA
>DATMNR010000616.1:0-3213 GCA_035568795.1 Ktedonobacteraceae bacterium | reverse complement strand
TCTTCAAAGCTCATGAGCTTGCCTTCGGTCATGTACTCGATAGCCTTATTCTTGGGGAGCGCGCGTGCCATACGTTGTGTGCCGCCAGTACCGGGAAGAACGCCCAGTGTGATTTCAGGCAGGCCAACCTTGCCGGAATTTCGACGGGCGATGCGAATATCACAGGCAAGCGCTATCTCCAAACCTCCACCAACAGTGTGACCATTCAAAGCCGCAATTACCAGTTTGGGAGTCTGTTCGAGGCGTGTTAAGGTTTCATTAGCATGGAGACAAAAATAGTACTTGAAAGTAGGTGTAACTGCATTGAGCATGCCAATATCTGCGCCTGCACAGAAGAACTTTTCGCCTGCTCCTCGCAGCAGAATGACATGCACATTTTCGTCGAAACGCGCCTCCAAAATAGCCTCATCGAGCTGGCTCATCATTTCATAACTATAGGTATTAGCTGGCAAGTTCGTTAACTCAATTATACCTATGCCTTCCGTTACAGTATAATTGACTAATGTTCGTTCTGATGTGGTTGTCACAGTTGGTCTTCCTTTCGTGCTACATCATAAGCATCCAGTATGTCATCATCTTTGACGCATTCAAACGGTGTATGACACGCGTTACAATAAAATTGTACAGTCAGTAGCTGCTGACCGAACAAGGAAAAGAATTCAGTGTCCGTCGAGCGGCAATAAGGGCAGGCAACCTGCACTTTTACCTTTGTCCCCTGCTCGTTTGTATTATATTCCATTATGATCAACCAACAGATTTCCGTCTTGTGACACTATCCCAGATATTCCAGGGAAGTGACTGGCGAAGTTCCCAGCATTTCGTGTCAGCATTAAAGGATACAGGGACATCGATTTCCAGGCTGCTTAATGTTGGCATGATTTTTTGCAGGTATCGACGACGCAATTCGTCGGGTGTTGCATCGATGATCCCCTCACGATAAAGGCTTTGCATATTCGGATCATCTTCGGGGCCAAACCAGCAGAGCGTCTCATCCCACAGGCGAAACAGCGAGGCTGCCAGCGTTGAACGCACAGATCCTCCGGCTTTGGCAAGACGGCGCACCCAGCCATCCGCATGCATTTCATGTATACGCTCTTCGTGCACGATTTTACGAGAGCGCTGGCGTAATGGCTCATAGCTAGAATTTTGTGCCGCCGCAAAGAACGTCGTGAGAGCCGTATCCAACAAAAAATTGGTGGCCACAAAGTCTGACCAACCCTGGAAATCATGATCGAGATAAACAACATGATAATGTAATGTGCGAGTCATAGGTTCGACCTGGCTTGGGACTGACTCTGCCTGGGTAAAGTCTTCTAGCAATGGATAGAGCGTACGAGCATGTCCGAGTTCATCCTGTGCCATTGCAGCAGCAGCAACAGCAGCCTCTAGAGCGGGCGCTCCATTACACCAATAAGCGTAACGCCGCCCTATAGCCTGCTTGTTATCTGCCACAGACGAAAGAACTGCAAATAAGGCCGCATTATCAATATGTGTTCCAGCCATACCTCATTCCTTCTCACCATACATCAAGACTCGATTACCGTGACAATGCTGTCACGAGGTATAATAACCATCTCAACCCAACTGAACTCGTCATAGATACTGCGGGCATACACCTTTGCCAGTTCAACATCATCCGCCATCACGTTGCCAATTTCGTGTAATGGCTCTTCGTACTTGCGCCGCGCGTAAACATGCCACACTTGAGTCTCATTCAGCGCTTCACGCCTGCTGCGCGTGCCTGCTATCATGCTGTTCATGCGGAAACTCCCCAGGTACGCATAATCTCAATACCGTCCTCAGTCAATCTTGCTTTCGTCCACACGGGATCCCACACAATTTCAATGCGCACCTCTCGCACGCCTGGCTCTTGCAACAAGCGCGCGCGTATATCATCCATGATAAAATCCATCGCCGGACATCCCATCGCGGTGAAAGTCAATTTGATATCCACAATCCCACTTTGCTCTGCCATGGCGACGATCAAACCCATATCTACAACGCTAATTGGTATTTCAGGGTCAGTCACTTCACGCAAAGCATCCCATAGAGCAGGACAGGTCGAATCATTGCTCGCATGGGTATCTAAAGATGGATATACAGTCGTCATGCATCCTGCTCCAAAAGCCGCAACATCTCACGTTTCCCTCGCTGCACCATCCCAACGAACTCTTCGTTCATAGGACCGCGTGCCTTCCAACGTTTCATGACATCGTCCCAGGTACAGGGGCCATCTTCAATCAGCCAGTGTTTAGCTTGAGCGTCAAAATGGGCGGGGAAAGGACAATCGATCACATATTTCTTCTGGGTTTCATCGTAATGCGCTGGGACGTTGAGATGCAATTCTTCACACAACGGGACAGCACTCGACATCCAGATCTGGCGCAATTCATCGTTGCTATGGCCTTTAAAGCCATATTCAAGCTGTTCACCATGCTTCTTCAAGGAATCTGGCAGACCACACCACTCGACGCTCAGCAAAAACATCCAGTCAACCGCCCTTTGCAGTGCTTCATGTCCATTATTATCCTGGTTGAGCTTGCGCATCCCCTGCTCACCGTGGCGCAGGTGAAACGTCTCTTCCTTGTCTACTTTCACAAGGGCACGTTTCCAGGGGCCAAAAGTTGTGCTATTGTAGACATCACTCAGCAGGGCATAGCCCATCCGATCATAGAAAGCGTTCGCTACAATCAATTCCACCCAGCTATCCAGGGGTATATCAAAGGCATAGGGATACTTAAAATCACGTGGTTCGCGCTCAAAAATGAGTTTCTCTGTGTCGACACCCAGGTCACGCAACAAGCGATAAGCTATATGCGCATGGCCCAACTCATCCTGGATAATTGAGACCGCAGAGCCAAAAGCATTCAAGGATGGAGCATACACAGCAGCATGATAATAGGCAGGCGCGCTAATCAGTTCAGTGTCAGCTGAGACGGTCAGAATACGCTTCATCCCTTCTAAATATATAGGGCTCATGTGGTCAATGGACTCGATGAGTTGCTGTTTGCGGATGCGGCTTAGCAGAGCTTCTTCGCTCTGTAATGCGGTCGTGGTCATTGTTTGATGTGCTCCTTACGTGAGGGAACATGAAATGAGCTTCTGTGACTTTTCTCTACAGTTATACTAAATTGTATGTTGGAGCAAGAGTGAATGTCAAGCAAAAAGGATCCAATGGAAAGCGACTATGATAGTCGCTTTCCATTGGATCCT
>DATMNR010000615.1:0-3916 GCA_035568795.1 Ktedonobacteraceae bacterium | reverse complement strand
GTTGGATTCGGCTTGAGTACAAGAAAGAGTGCCCGACCAGGTCTTTTCAGATCGGCAATAAGCAATACCAATGTCAATGCAATGAAAAAGCCTCCGATCACAGGCGCACCGATACCGAGCAGGTTATACATTGCATTTTTCAGCGTGACATTCAATCCGTACAAGGACAGCACGAATGCGGCTACAATCATGACACCCGTACCTATCGATTTTGTACCCAGGTAGGTTGAGACTTTCCAGCCCCACGGCGCTGTATTTTTGGGGGTGTCATAGACAATACGTGCCTCGGTGGGGTCTCGTCTATGAGTTTCGAGTGGTGTATAAGGTTTAAGCTGGTTGATGGTTTTCAGAGTACGAAGCGACTTGTTTCTGTCGATCTCTTGCGCGTCGTGTTGATCTGGGTGCAGTAATGTACTCCACATGGTCATGTGTGGAAGTTCATCGACGGCTAATTCTGGGTTGATAGCAGTTTCTTCCGCTCCTAGATAATAGACGTTCGGGCCTGTCCCCTGTTCTGGTTTGCGCGTGCGCACAGGTTCGCGAGCGACGATCCTGGCAATTTCACTCTCAGGATGATGCAGATCGCCCGCAATGATAGCATGCACGGGACAGACTATTACACAGGCCGGCTCGATACCAACTTCAGTGCGATGTGCGCAGTAATTGCACTTTGCGGCGGTATGGCTATAGGGATCGATGTAAAGAGCATCGTAGGGGCATGCCTGCATACAGGATTTACAGCCAATACAACGCGACGAGTCGAAGTCTACAATGCCGTCCTTGCGCTTATATAAGGCTTTCGTGGGACAAATAGTAACACACGGGGCATCATCGCAGTGATTGCAGCGGTTGACGAGAAAATAGCGGCGCGAGTTGGGAAACTCGCCTTTTTCGATATATTTGACCCAGGTGCGATTGACTCCAATCGGGACATCATGCTCTGCTTTGCAAGCCACTGTGCAGGCGTGGCAGCCAATACACTTGCGCTGGTCGATGACAAAGGCGTATTTCGTCATGATGGCTACTCCCTCATTGGATTGAAGAGAAATATTTCTCTTACTACCAGTGTAAGAGAGAAGCCAGTGTTTGTCTAGTTAAATTTCTAACTGGGGAGCCACCAGTTGAACATCGGTGCAAAGGTGGAGTACAGCAGCCAGATATTCAGGCTGAGAATGACCACACTACACGCGGTTGCTGCCCAGGTCGTGATTGTCTTATTCACAAGGGTGCCCATCAGATCGCGACGACGCGTAAATATTATGAGGGTGATCACTGGCAAAGGCAGGACTAAACTCAGCACGACCTGGCTGATCACCAGAGTGGCGGTCGGATTGAAGCCAATCGCGGCGACGAGCACGGCAGGGATCATCGTCACCATACGCCGCACCCAGATGGGAATCGTGAAACCCACAAAGCCCTGCATGATGACCTGCCCGGCCATCGTGCCGACGGTGGAGCTGGAGAGGCCGGATGCCAGTAGTGAGACTGCAAAGACGATACTGGCGGCTGCGCCAAGCAAAGGCGTGAGCGTCTGATAGGCGGTGTTGATGTCGGCCACATGATTCTGTCCGTGGGCAAAGAAGGTGGATGCTGCCATGTAGAGCATCGCCATATTGATCAGTCCTGCCAGGCCCATCGCAATCACTATGTCAGGAATGCTCAAGCGGAAGATACGCCTTGCTTCCTTTTCACTGCGCGGGACGATCCGTTTTTGGGTCAGAGAGGAGTGCAGGTAGATCACATGTGGCATCACTGTTGCTCCGATAATGCCAACCGCGAAGAGGATGCTCTGTGTGCCGCCCAGCCAGGGCACAACAGTATGGAAACCCACCTGACCCCAATCCGGACGGGAGAAGAACGTCTCGATCACGTAACATACCGCAATCACCCCCACCAGGACTCCGATCACCACCTCTAAGGGACGAAACCCGCGGCGCTCCAGCGTCAAGATCAGGAAAGTCGCGACACCCGTAAGGAGGGTGGCAGGGAGCAAGGGGATGCCAAATAAGAGATTGATAGCGATACTGGCTCCTAGAAACTCGGCGAGATCGGTAGCCATAGCCGCGATCTCTGAGATAATCCACATGGCATAAACGACGGGTTTGCGGAATTCTTGCCTACATAATTCCGCCAGGTTCTTCCCTGTTGCAAGACCGAGTTTTGCTGACATCGTTTGCAGCAACATTGCCATCAGGTTGGCGAGCGCGATTACCCAGAGCAGTTTGTAGCCAAAGGCAGCACCACCCGCAATATTGGTGGCAAAATTGCCAGGATCGATATAGGCGACACAGGCGATGAAGGCTGGCCCCAGGAACGGGAGAATGGCGAGCAACCCTTTTTTGCGTCCATCGAGCACTGCGCGTGCTGCAGCTCGCGTCCCGACTTCCTCGGGGAGATGCTCAATGGGCATATCTACACTATCAGGTGAGGCTCCCGCTAATGGCTGTGAAGGATAAGATCTCATGAAGTTTCTCCAAAAGAGTTTGAGGAAGGTGCAGGTTCAGTCACTGGATCAGGTGTTGCCGGACGAACGAGAACTGCCTGCGTCACCGCGTCAGCAACGGCATGGGTCTGCTCTCCAATACGTAGTGTATAAACCCCCCCATAAGGAGCAACGGCCTCCACCTGCACCAACGCGCCTGGAATGAGACCCAACTCGGTTAAATAGCGTAGTAGATCTGGGTGATCATCACTCACACGCTGCACGATGACTTGTTGACCTGGCAATACTGTTGAAAGTGGCTGACTAATGTGAACGACGATTCTACCTGCCTTGTTCGGGATAGGATCCCCGTGGGGATCCTCGCTTGGATGCTCTAGCAGTGCATCCATCCGCTCGACGAACGCCTCTGAAATGGCGTGCTCAACGTGTTCTGCTTCCGCATCGACCTCGTCCAAAGGAAAACCCATGATGCGGACCAGAAAGAGTTCAAGCAAACGATGACGACGAATGAGTTCAGTCGCCATAGCCTGACCAGCCTCGGTCAGTTCCACACCATGATAGGGTGTATAGCGCACGTAGCCACGTTCACTCAGCCACTTGAAGAGCTGGGTGACGCTTGCATCACTCAATTGTCCCGTCGCCTCCAGAGGTTGTAAGCGTTCCCGCATAATCGAAGTACTAATGGTTTCGCCGCGCTCTCGTAGTTTGTAACAGAGCTTCAAGCAGTCTATGGCACGTATCGGCAAAGTATGTAGTTCTGGTGACATCTCACAACCTCCACAAAAGTTTCAATGATAAAATGTTAAGTTTTAGTTATCTAAAAATATAATACTATAAAGATCGGTAATTTGTCAAGATGTAGGGAAAAGAGAGAAGGAGAGATACAAAACATATTTCTTTTCTCAAAAAAAGATGAACTCGTTAAAGTCTGAAACGCAGATGTATAATCGCTAGCGTTGACATTTGTTGTACGTCCTCATTAAGTCTTATCTATCGTCCCGAAATGTGATCTCCCCGTGATAAAATCGGCTCCCATCGTGATGGTTCAGTGATCTCTTTATGGCATATTCATAGTAGCAAATGAATATTCGAATGTACGAATGAAAGGAGCACTATCATGGAAGAGCGAATGTCGATCATTGTCTATTCAGGAACCGTTGATAAATTGATGGCTGTGTCTACACTCGCCACTGGCGGAGCTGCAATGGGCCTGGATGTCGAACTATTCGTGACGTTCTGGGGTTTGGAAGCATTCCGCAAGGATGCTTACAAAACCAATATGCGCATCAGTAAAGATTTCGAAGATTATGGCCCGGTCATGATGGAGCAGATGATGGCGAAGAAAGTTCCCTCCTGGATGGAAACCCTCGAAGGCGCTATGGAAATCGGCAACGTCAAAATCTATGCCTGCAGCATGACCATGGAACTCTTTGACATGAAACTCGAAGACCTGGAACCCGTCGTGACCGAAGT
>DATMNR010000614.1:0-13231 GCA_035568795.1 Ktedonobacteraceae bacterium | reverse complement strand
CAGCGCCACCTGTCGAGACCTGTGTAATCACATCGCAACGAGAGCGAATACCTGCCACCACCTCGCGGAAAATCTCTGCATCCTGTGTTGAGTTTCCATGAGTATCACGCACATGAATATGTATGATTGAGGCACCTGCTTCATAACATTCGACAGCCGCCAAAATAATCTCTTCAGGCGATATGGGCAAGTTTGGTTGTTGATCCCTGGTCAGTTCAGCGCCTACTATTGCTGCTGTTATCATGACTGGTTGCATTGACTCGATCCTTTGCTATAGCAGTAACATTCTACTGGATGAATCACACATCAACCTCAGCTTTGATTCGACCTTCTTTGATAGCTGCTTCCAGTGCCTTGTAATCACGTTCAGTTTGATCTGCGTATGCCTCGGCGAAAAGAGCAATTGCCTGATCAAACAAATCACTACTTCCCAGATAGCCGCTGATCTGGCCAGGATCACCGCAGCGAGCATGTGCTCGTGCCAGGGCCATTGCACACCACCGCGCATACTGATCGAACTCGCTTTTCGTCATGGTCGTAATATCTTCCGATAACTTCATGTCGCGTAACTGCCGCACATAGAGATCGACTTGCCCGCTATGGGTCCAACCCAGGAACAAATCGCTTGCTTCCTGCATCAAGCGCTGCCCCTGCACCACCCGCTCTCCATGGTTTGCGTAAACGCTTTTCCCCCAATAAGGCTCAAGTACCGAGGCATCAGCTTCTTTGATCTGAAGAAACAGCGGGTCATCTCCATCGCCTCCTGCCATCAACAACATGACCCAGGTGCGTGTTCCCACACTACCAACTCCAACCACCTTGCGAGCGATGTCAACAAAGTCATATTTGCCGAGCAGCACTCTTCGATTATCTGGCAGCGTTTGCACGTAAGCATTAAAATACACTTTGATCAGTTCAGCTTCATTCTCTTGCGACCCTTTGACATCACCTTCATTTCCGACGTGTACGATCAGTGGTGGCTCATCTTTAATGCGATACTGCCCATTCACCTTCTCGGTCATCTTAGGAAAGACACGCAGGTTCGTACTTCGAACTGCCTTCTTTTCTTGTCGTTGAAGCTGTTCCCGCTCCTTGCGTTTCACCATCCCCATCGCTTCCGTCATGTCAAGATGCAGATACCACACAGGTAGTACTTGCATGGTAGCCATGTTCCGCATCAACGTACGATACTCTTGTATACTGCTAACGACTGACTGACGATTTTCTTGAGCAGTGTAACCATTCTGTCGGCCAGCTACAACAATGCTGGCAGCCAGGCGCTTCAAGTCCCACTCCCAGGGACCTGGTAACGTCTCGTCGAAGTCGTTGACGTCGAAGACCAGGTTCCGCTCAGGTGTAGCATAGAATCCGAAGTTACTCAGATGCGCATCACCACATATCTGCACCTTTATACCTGAAATGGGGGTTTTCGCCAGATCAGACGCCATGACTACCGCTGAGCCACGTAAGAATGCAAATGGTGACAGTGACATGCGTCCATAACGTATAGGTATCAATTCCGGTACGCGGGAGCGATTCGACTCCTCAAGCAGGCTAATCGGATCAGGACGATCAGCAGCTAAAGACCACTCCCCATGACTGTTGCGGGGAGCTTTGGAACGTAATGCTTTGCCTGCTGCATAACGTTCAGCCCTCGTTGCGGAATTTGGCATTGCTTCAACAAATTCAATCTCAGGCATGGCATACCACCTTATGTTCTTAGTATGCTAGACTCAACCTGATTCTAGCATACTAAGGTCTGAGTTACTATTTTCTGAAACTAGAGGAATCAAAATAAGTTGTGATAGCAATGTTATGAAGAATGCAGGTTGTATAGAATCAAATTACTCTAAAAACCTGTGTATAGGACGGAGTATCCTGAGCACAAATATAGATAAACTGATCTGCCAACACCCGGCAATCTTAGTGCCAAAAATAATGGCAAAGACCCTGTATAAGAACGTTGGGAAACCCTTCCGTAAAGATAATCCGTTTGAATCACTTTGTCAAGGCAAAAAGGCACATTAACCCAGACTCAAGAAGCTTGACGTGAAAGGTATCTGGGTGTATAAACAACCGCAAAGAATGCTTGAAATACAAGAACCCAATAGAGAGTTGGAGTCATGGTTCCTGTTCATTGCTCATTGTTTGGGTGATGTTCATCCCCATTATAGTGTTCCTGATAATGGGCGAACGTCGCACTTCAGCTATGAAATCAATGAAAGAGTGGTTAGTGACTCATCAACGCATGATAAATGTAGTAGTCATGTTTTTCTTTGGCATTCTGATGATAATCCTGGGACTGAGCCGCATTTTTTGAAATTGCTCCTTTGATAGAAACACCGAGCTTCCGTATACTACACAAGAATTCTTTAATGACAGATAACTCCTCCTGTGTTATAATCTGTGCGGTAGAAATGAGCATGCTCAAATCTACAATATAAAATACCTATTTCTCTACGAACACAACTTGAAAGGATTAAGAAACCATGACAACAACGCCGGGTACCTCTTTAGTGGTACTCAAATTTCCGGTAGCCGAGGGAGCCCAGATGATGCTGGGCAGATTAGAAGCCCTTCAAAAGCAGCAGTTGATCACTGTGGTTGACGGAGCAATCGTCTCCTGGCCTGCAGGCGCGAAGAAACCTAAGACCGAGCAACTCCGTAATCTGACCGGGGTCGGTGCATTGGGTGGCGCGTTCTGGGGCATGCTATTCGGCTTGCTGTTTTTTGTCCCGTTTTTTGGCCTGGCAGTGGGCGCAGCGATGGGCGCACTTGCTGGACATTTTGCGCATTATGGAATTGACGATGACTTCATCAATTCTGTACGCTCCCAAATTACTCAAGGCACTTCTGCCTTGTTCCTACTGACCAGCGGAGCCGTAATTGACAAAGTTGCTGAGGGCGTCAAGGACATTAATTTTCAGATTATCCAGACCAACTTGTCTAAAGAGCAGGAAGCCGCGCTCAAAGAAGCATTCGGCGAAGAGTAATCCAACAATCGCCGATAACGTTAATTAAAAGGGAAGGCCAGAAAGTTTCTGGCCTTCCCTTTTTCATATCTCCATATCGTTGATATAACAAGATATAAGCCCCTTTAGCCTGATACTCCTATACACCAGCGAGATTCTCCTTCTGTGTTCGTTGTATCAGGTATGCGTAGTAGGGACTTAAACATAGCTCAAGTAAAAGCACTGCATTCTGATCAACTGGTAGAAGCACCTGTTCAGAATTATGGGCTAGAGAATATTGCAGGGTCTAAAAGAGAGCCGGGCAAACGTAAAGGTTCGATAACTCAAAAACCCTCGTACCTACCCTTGTTATTCTGTTTGTTGATTGCCATCGTTGTCCGTGCCTTCATTGTTATACATACACAAGGATTCATCGATGGCGACGAAGCTCTCGTAGGCATCCAGGCTCAACATATCCTGCGCGGTGAATTTCCAATCTATTTCTATAACCAGTCCTATATGGGTAGTTTAGAGGCCTATATAATGGCAGGTATCTTCGCGATTGTTGGTCCTTCTGTATGGGCGCTGCGGGCTGAACCTATCCTGCTCTCTTTGATAGTAGTTTGGCTTACGTGGAAATTAGCAGCAGCTCTGGCAGACACTGCCCAATTACCTGTACACGTCAAACAATGGTTCATGACCATCGCAGCGTTTCTGGCAGCTATTCCACCTCTTTACGATACTGTCCTGGAACTTCGCACACTGGGCGGCTACGTTGAAATATTCATCTTCATGCTGCTGCTGCTGCTTTTCGCTCTCGAACTTTCCAATCGCAGAGTAGCTGGCGCATCAAGACGCGAACTCGCGTGGCGTTGGGCAGGTATCGGGTTTATTGTTGGCCTTGGCCTCTGGGTCAATCCCCTGATCTGTTATGCTATTTTAGCAATATGTATATGGATTGTATGGGATTGGGTAAAAGCACTGAGGGAGGCCAGAAGATCAAAAACAATTCCATTTGACTACGACCAGCCCGACGGTCATATTGTAGGGGCGGGGCTTGCCCCCGCCCTGCATACCCCCACCTTGCATAATCCTGTCAGCCAAACCTTTTTGAAAACCCTGCTCCTTCCATCGTTAGCCAGCATACCAGCATGCATTCTAGGGCTAACGCCGGCAATCTATTGGGGGGCATTGCATCACTGGCAGAATATCACCTATATCCTGCAGTTAAGCGGAAATCCTCCTTTTCGCCCCGGTGTACAAGCGCAATACCCTACACGATTGGACATATTTCTCGGGTTAGAGCATTTATATACTACTTGCGTAGGGCCAAGAATTCTGAGTGGCGCGCTACCTGGAGAAAATGCTGCACTCGGTTTATTACATAGGCCCACTTTCATTATTAGTGGACTATCCATCCTGACCACTGTAGTGCTTGTCGTTGTATCATTTACTCATCCGCGCCCGCTATTCATGGTAGTGCGGAGACTCGCTGCGCTTCCAATTGTCTTTGCAAGTTCTGTCAGTATTATTTTCTGCGTCACCGAAACAGCCGCAAGTGGTCTCACGTCATGCCAGTTTGATTTCGCCGGTAGATATGCCACGCCATTAATGTTGGTCATACCTTTTTTTGTGGCAACGATAATTACAGTGGTGATACTGTTGGAGACAAATACCCACACACTCAAACATGAACAGGTATTAGATGGTAGGCAGGCCAGGATTGGGCAGGAGAACACTATCAAGTTCGAGCCAACCCCAAATAGCAGCGTACCGGCTACTCCACGCACATCTACATTACCTGGACCAATATCGCCATTCTGGAACATTGCGTTGTGTGCGCTGCTGGGATTTCTGATAGTATCTGTTTATTTACAAGTGGCATTGTATGCTGCAAGTGATGCAGGCAGTACTTTCCAATCGACCTTTTGCACCCGGGCGCCAGCAAATAACGATGCCATTATTGCATATATGGAGCGCGAACATATCCACTATGCCTGGGCAAACAATTGGATCGCTTATCCCATAGTCTTCAAAACTCACGAGAGCATCATAGTCTCGGATCCAATTCCTCTCATACGCAATTCACCCATACTCGACCGCATCCCTGCTTATACCGAAGCAGTGCGCAAAGCTGATCGACCCAGTTTCCTCATCCTGGTCAAGCACGACGATCATTACCCATCGATGTTGAAGTTACTCGATGTACAAAAAGTTACGTATAATCTCGCGCGCTTTCCGTCTCAAGAAGGTAGAGATCTGCTTGTAATCACACCTCTTAATCGGACAGTTTCACCTCTGAATGCTTCCTTTTACTTAATGTTCGCCTGTAGTAGGACTGTGACTGGTTAAGGGAAACAGAATGCTACCGAGATAGCAAGAATTATTTCTTCTCTTTATTCGCGGCTTCAGCCGCTTCAGCTTGTTTTTTAACAAGCAATGGGGCATGCTGTTCACAAAAGAGGAACTTTCTCCCACCTGATAAAAGTTGAGCATATGCTGCTGGCTCACCACAACTATCACAACGCCCGACGTGCGTTTTTACAGCTTTCATTTGAATCATTTACCTCCTCATTAGCACTTATTTTTATCATATCACACGAACTGGCATCCAGGGTACAAACTACACAAAATAATCACATCATCATGATATAATTACGCCATGCCAGATGTAACAAAAGTGTTTCTTCAAGGCATTCAAGAATGGCTCAGGAGTTATTTTCATGAAATTAGGACGTATTCTTCGCGAGTCCCTCGAAGGAACTGTACCAAGGCTAGTAGTAGTACAACCAGAACATGAGCGAGTGATCGATCTAGCTTCCGCTGAATACCAACGTTTGCTGGCCATAGGAGCTTCGGCTGAAGCTGCACGACGATTAGCCTCTGCTTTGTATCCAGGAAGCATGAGTGCTGCCATTGCTGCAGGACCGACCTTTTTAACAGCCGCCGCCCTAACAACCGGTTCCACCGAGAGTGGGAGCGCTGTGCTTCCTATTGGACAGGTACAATGGCATGCGCCCCTTGATCCTCCAGTGATGCGCGATTGTATGGTATTTGAACAGCATTTTCGTAAGGCGATACCTGCGCTTGCAGCAGCAATCAACGCGGAACCCATGGTACCTGATGTATATTACGAGAAGCCTATCTATTACAAAGGCAATCCATTGACACTTATCGGCCATGAACAGGAAGTTTCCTGGCCCGATTATTCCCGCAGAATGGACTATGAACTTGAGCTTGGCTTTGTAATTGGTCGTCCAGGCAAATACCTCACACCAGAGCAGGCTAAAGCTCACCTGTTCGGCGTCACTATTCTTAATGATTTCAGCGCTCGTGATATCCAATCAATCGAGATGAAAGGACTGCTAGGTCCAGCAAAAGGAAAAGATTTTGCGACCGCTCTGGGTCCCTGGATAACGACAGCCGATGAATTGGATGTTCACAACCTCACAATGGTAGCCCGTGTAAATGGCGAGGAATGGTCGCGTGGTTCGAGTTCTACCATGATGTGGCAAGTTGAGGAAATCATTGCGTATATCTCGAAAGCGGAAGGTCTGGTAGCTGGCGAGCTCATTGGTTCTGGCACGGTTGGAGGAGGATGTGGAGTTGAACTTGGTAAGTTGCTCAAAGCTGGAGATGTAGTAGAACTTGAGGTTGAAGGGATCGGCATCTTACGCAACAAGATGGGAACGCCTGCACCCGCCGGATGGATGCCAGAGCCACGAACTCCCGCTACACAATAGTGTTCTGACCGCTTTCATGTGAAGGATAGAAAAGCAGGGATGCAAGGGGCAGCTGCCCCTTGACTGGGGTCTGGGGCTGTGCCCCAGATTCTCCTTCCCCCGCCGCCGTAGGCGGCAAATTGTCACATGAAGTTTGACAGAGTAATAGGAAGAGGAAGAACATGAGCAAATGGGCATATTCGAAAGGTCTGCACGATCTCGGTAATTCAGTATATGCATACCTTCAGCCGAACGGTACCTGGGGTTGGAGTAACGCTGGCATCATTGTTGATGGAGAGTCATCGCTATTAATCGATACCCTTTTCGATCTGAAACTAACCAGAGATATGCTTGATACAATGCATAAATCGATCCCAGCCGCAGCGCACATAGATATTGTCGTGAACACTCACGCAAATGGTGATCATTGCTGGGGAAATGAACTGGTTGCCGATGCACAGATTATTGCATCGGCGCGCACAGCGGAAGAAATGACCACAGGTATATCTCCCACTCAGCTTGCCATGATACTGAAGCGAGCGCCGGAACTAGGTGAACTTGGCGAGTTCTTGAGCTATGCATTCGGGACATTCGATTTTGACAATATCACATTGACTCCACCAACGAAAACCTTCGAGGACGAATTAACACTGAAAGTAGGTGACAAGGAAGTCCGCCTCATCGAGGTTGGACCAGCTCACACCCTTGGCGACACTCTTGTCCACATCCCCTCTGATCGGGTCGTCTTCACAGCCGATATCTTGTTCATCGGCGGCCATCCCATCATCTGGGCCGGGCCAACCAGCAACTGGCTGAAAGCTTGTGATCGTATACTTAAGATGGATGTGGATACCATTGTGCCCGGGCATGGCCCCATAACCGACAAAAATGGTGTAGCTGAGGTGAAAGGTTATCTTGAGTACATTTATCAGGAAGCCGAAAAACGCTACGAAATCGGCATGTCTGCTAAGGAAGCTGCCAAAGATATTGATCTGGATCGCTACGCAACCTGGACCGATGGCGAACGCATCGCAGTCAACATGGCCTCGATTTTTCGAGAGCTGAAGGGAGACCAGTCCAATCCGAACATGATGGAATCATACATGAGTATGGCCGATTTAGTGTTGAATAACACAAAGAACCAATGACAGAAAAAGCGTGGATGTGACTCATCCTATACTGCATCCACGCTGACATCCTCTTCATGTTCTTCTTCCTCTACTTCATCAACTATTCCCGGTTCTCGTATATCAATCGTCAGTTTGCCTTCCTCAGCGCTCACATGCACCTCACCTTGTTTCGGGATATTTGCCAGCAAGATTCGCAGGCTGAGTGGAACTGTCAGTAATTTTTCAATCACACGACGCAATGGACGCGCGCCCTGGGTTTGACTAAAGCCCTCTTTGCAGAGTAGATCTATGGCACTTTCATCAGCATTCAAGATCAACCCTTGTTCCAGGAGACGTGCTCCTAGCTCATTCATCTGCAATCGTGTGATAGCTCGCGCTTGCTCCTGACCCAGAGGCTGGAAGATTACGACTTCGTCTACACGGTTAAGAAATTCGGGGCGGAAAGTCTGTCGCAAGCGTTCCATCAATCGTTCGCGCTGCATCTCTTCCCCAGTAGCTTTCACATTGGCACGAAAACCGCTGGGCATTGATCGACCTAACATATCCGTTCCTACATTGGAAGTCATAATCCAGATGGCGTGTTGTGCATCAACGGTATGGCCCTGCGCATCGGTCAAACGACCAGCATCAAATACCTGCAAAAAGAGATCGAACACCTCAGGATGAGCTTTCTCAACTTCATCGAGTAACACAACACAATGCGGACGACGACGCAACTTACCCGTCAGTTGACCTTCCTGGTCGTGTCCAATATATCCAGGAGGGGCGCCTATCATACGCGAAACAGCGTGCTTCTCCATATACTCTGACATATCTACACGAATGAGCTGCTCATCGGATCCAAATACTTCAGCAGCTAAAGCACGCGCTAACTCGGTCTTGCCTACTCCAGTTGGACCTAGAAAGAGAAAGACGCCAGCAGGACGATTGCGCGGTTTTAAACCAGCACGCGCAACTTGTATGGCTTGCGCAACACGATTAACGGCTTCATCCTGACCAATGACACGTCTTTTAAGAAGAGCTTCCAGATTGAGTAAACGATCCCTTTCTTCACGTCCAGGTGCGAGCACCGGAATGCCCGTGCGATGCGAGATCACTTCTGCGATCATGGAAGGTGTAATCACAGGTTGTTCGACTAACTCATCGTCATCATCCTCAAAAGACTCCACTTCATCCTCAGCCATGTAGACCCGCGCCTGTGAGCACGCTTCATCCAATACACTACAGGCCTTGTCTGGCAGACGAAGATTTGGGAGGTATTGCACAGACAAGTGTACGGCTGCATGCAATGTCTCTGTGGTGATCGTAACATGATGATGCTGTTCATACAATTCACGCATGCCAGTCAAGATCGTCAATGCCTCTTCAGTCGAGGGTTCTTCGATCATGATGGGACGAAGGCGGCGCTCCATTGCAGCATCCTTCTCAATTGTGCGATACTCTTGCGGTGTTGTGGCGCCAATGCAGCGTAACCGTCCTCCCGCAAGCGCAGGTTTGAGTATTCCTGCCGCATCAATGCTACCATCAGCAGCACGGCCTGTACCTATCAGTAAATGCATCTCATCGATAAACAGGATGATATCGCCACTACTTTCGGCCTCTTCCAGCACTTTCAATAGTCGTTCTTCAAACTCACCCCGATATTTGGTACCAGCCACAAGTGAACTGGCTGAGAGCTCAATCAAACGCTTACCTCGCAGTTCAGGTGTGACTTTGCCATCGACTATACGCTGCGCTAGTCCAGCCACGATAGTTGTTTTACCAACACCTGAATCACCAATCAGGATTGGGTTATTACGATCCTTGAGCATCAAGGTCTGAATCAACAGACGCATTTCTTTCTCACGACCAATCAGCGGCGGAAGTTGCTTCAGACTGGCAAGCTTGGTAAGATCCCGTCCCAGGCGCTCAAGTACCGAATTCCCACCCTTGAGGCCCGCCTCCGCACCAATCCCAACGGGCAGTTCCACCGCAGACGTGGCCGGATTGGCACTAACTGAAGGTACAAGCTCAAGCAGTGCGCGGGCATTACTCCCCAGGATCAGTTCGATCAGTTGCGCAGGATTGATACCCATCTTGGTGAGAAGTTCATAAGTGACGCCGTCTTTCTCACCAAGAACAGCCTGAGCTATAGCACGCTCATCAATCATGGTTGAGCCTGCATTGAGTGCATTGCGTTCGGCCGTTTGCAGAATTTCTTTACAGCGGCGCGTTGGCAAAATCGGCGTATCACTTGCGGCTTTACCTGAGCCAAGAGCAAGACGAACGACGTCACGCACCTGCTTGGAAGAAAAACTCAAAGTGCGTAAAGCGTCCTGCGTACATCCTCCATCAAGTTTAGTAAGGGCTATGAACAGGTGCGGTGTACCAAGATAATCTTTATGCATTCGCCGGGCTTCCATGAGTGCAATGCCCAAAACTTCCTGTAAGAAGCGCCGATCAAGCGCATTTAAAGAAGAATCCATTGTTTGCGACATCTGGTCATCATCAAGATCATCAAAAGGAAATTCATTAGTGCGATCGCGACTACCTGGAGAGCTTAAAACCAGCGTAACTGTTGGATCTCCATAAAGAACATAAGACATCCATGAGTAATCTTCCGTATGCCGCTGGACCATGAGGGAACGCGTGCGTTTCATAGCCTCGCCAAGTGACATACCATCAGCTAATTCCTGGTAAAACAGAGCGGCGAATTCACGCGAGCATTGAATGTTGACAGGCCAACGCATTGTAATAACTGCACCCGCACCTGCTGCTATGAGATTGTCTGCGAGTAGCTCCATTTCATGAGCAGGCAAGGTACCTGTTTGCATATTGTCAAAATAGCTGAGAAAAACCAGTGGACGTTTTGTAAACGACTGAAATAATTGTGTTGCTGTGTTTGCATCCAAACGTGAACTACCTGCTAAAGCCAGCATTGGTTCTCCAGCTTTTGTTGTCAAAGGTACAGGTCCTGCATAATGCAAAATCTGTGGAGTTTCGTTTTTGATACTCATACGCATCTCGAGCTGGTTTGCCTGCTGGCGATACAAAATAATACGTGAAACCGATTCAGGTAGAGTAGTGCAAAGAGTGGCAACCTCTTCTTCAGCTAAAGAACGCTCACTGGTAGGATTGATAAGAAATAAAATCGAAAGGCCTCGCATTTCGCGCCGCCCGATTTTTCGAGCTTTATGTAACGTAGTATCAACATTCAGCCGCTCAGAAAGTGGAGGACGCTGTGTCGAGCCTGTCGTAATACGACCGCTGTGTACCTTGCGACCAACGCTCAAACGCTGGCAGAGAAATTGTCCAGGGGATGGTTTGCCATCATATAAGAGTTCCCATGGAATTTCAGGAGTATTTGCATTGATAAGAAGTGGTTCATTTAGGTGATGTAAAACCTCTTGAATAGCAGAAGGGAGAAGCGTATCAAAAAGTAGTCGACCCAATACGTGAAATGCATCATTGATTCCACCACGTTTTGCCTGATTTTTATTTTCGGAAGGTTGCATGTTTTGAGAAGCTGCTTGTAAAGCACGGCGCAACCGTTCGCTTAATTCGGCTGTGATCTCAGTCGTAACCTCTTTAGTGCTAGATCCATCGGGAAGGTCAAGACGAAATCGATATGCTGCATCCGTGCGAATAATATGTAACTGAGCTAGCTGTTCCATACACTATAATTTCCTTCATGCCATGATACCACAACTTTCTACTTCAATCGACTTGCCTGACCCGTGAAATCATCCATTCTTGAAAAGTGCCAGAACGTGCTGGTCTAGCTGGCTATCAAGTTTACTCAACACTCTGAGTAGGATGGGTAGGCATCGCTCTCCCGGGGTAAACACGTTTGATCTGTTCTTAACAATAACTGCTCAAGAAGCGTTAATAGCAAAAGCAGTATACGTGTCGGGATATGTGGGTGTCAATAGTACTACGCCCCTATTGGATGTCTCAATACAGGCATTCAATCAACCCGTACACAGTCCCTATTATTGCATATAGACGAACAGGAAGACCCTTTTAGCATAGCATTATTTCCTGAAAGAAGGTGTCATGAATTTTGAACAATACCTGGCAGGCGAGGAGGTATAGCGAAGAACAAAGCGAGAAGTAAATTGAAGATGATACTTGCGGGCACAGATATGAAAGCCAAACCAAAAGCAATTAAATAGAGAAACGGTCCACCTAAATACTGTCGGCTAATAGACACCACTGCACGTGTATCTACATTTTTGCCAATGAGTCGATTGTGAAATGCGGCATAACGCCAGAGCAGATTGAAGCAAATTGCCAGGATTACATTCGTCCCGCTGTAGAGAAGCGCAGCACCATGCATTTCAGGATTCAAGGCGTACTGCTGAGCCAGTAATGCTGTGGGATAGGGAATAAAGACAATCACGAGTAAGAGCAGGAGATTTAAAAGCATCAATCCAGTATCTGTACGCTTAATGTAATTAAAAAGTCTGTGATGATTAATCCACATGATCCCAATGGTTGCAAAGCTAGTGACAAAGGCGACGAGCGTGGGCAACTGTCCACCCAAACCTGATTTTCCCCAAAAATCCCCATGGGCCAGTACATCATCTGGAATTAACTTAAGATTCAAGACGAGTAAAGTAATAGCGACAGCAAACACTCCATCGCTAAAAGCTTCCAAACGACCAGTTTCTTTATCTTCCATGCGTTTGTCCTCACCTATTTTTATACGCCACAGGGTATCAGTGTACACAGTAGTTGAGAAGATAACAATGTCAGTATGAGCAGGTGATACCTGTAGAGATAGGTAGGCGCATAGATGGGAGAGTTATAACGTTGCTGTAACAGGAGAGTAGCATGTTTCTTTCTTGGTTGACTTTCACCAACCAGCTTGTATAATTCAAACCAGATTATGACCGCATATACCTTTCCCCGCACACACACCCTTTCTCCTGATGTTGCAGCACGACGTGCAGCACGACGAAAAATCATTGAGAATGTACGCAAACTTGAGCGCGACAGTTACAAGGCTATGATGCAGAAAAGACGCCAGTTGCAAGGAGCCACCACCCTTGATACAATTGCCTAGCATATGAACACTAACGAGTTATTAGGAAAAATTGCCGAGTTTCTCAACCCCATTGCGAAAGACATCTCGCAGATGAAAACCGATATTTCGCTTGTGAAAACAGCAGTTGATGCTCTGAAATCTGGACAGGATGATATATGGGTAGAACTAACGAAAAAAGCGGAGAAAGCAGATATTCACCGATTGGAGCAAAAACTTGACACGAGCAATAAACACCCAAGACCACGAAGAACGAATACAAGCATTAGAAGAAGATCAACGTAGTACCCACAAGAATTAATCCCTTCCTGTACCACATCCCTTGTCTACGCCGGACACTTTTTATTCTACGACTCAAAGGTTTCCTATGCCTACCATTGTATTCTGAAATTCATGCTTGTT
>DATMNR010000613.1:0-5897 GCA_035568795.1 Ktedonobacteraceae bacterium | reverse complement strand
CGCGCAATTATTCTGCTGATAGGATTGCTGGGATTGGCTTTTCTCCTCTTTGCTGTATTGATTGGTGGCCCTACAAACTCTGTGCTCGTAACAAACCTTGAACAAGTCTTAGCCGTCGTTGGAGTGATGTACAACTGGTTGGTTGAAATAGTAGCAGCGATAATAGTCATACTAGTCATACCGATCTTCTGGCTTATTTCATTCATACATCCATCTACATCCACCAAGTTGCCAAAAGTAACGAGATTTCATCTACCACAATCTTTTATCAACCCTTCTACAAGTAAAATGCAGGAAGCGTTTGCTCATACCATTATTCCAATTCTTAGTATTGTTTTGCCCATACTTTTCGTAGTGCTCATGGTACTTCTTATTCGTTGGACTTTGCGTCGAAGGTCGCGAGTGCGCAAACGTGTAAACAGGCGCAACCAGGATGTGCATGAAAGCCTGTGGTCCTGGTCCCTCTTTTGGATGCAACTCAGATCAATCATACAAGCGCTCTTTGCCCGCTTCATCCATCACGATATGACAACAGAAGATGGTGTGGTCAAAATAGAAAAAATACAAGGCGAGCCTGCTGCCAGGAGTGTACGTGAGATCTACCGCTCATTTTTACGGAAAGCAACCATGCATGGCTATCCGCGTAGGAGATTTGAGACCCCGTACGAGTTCAAGCAGCGATTAGACGAAAAGGTCCCTCTTACTGAACCACAATTGGAACTGATTACTGAGGCCTATGTAATTACACGCTATGGGAGCGAGGTTCCAGATGAAGCTCATTTAGCACAAATACGCACGAATTGGATTGAACTGGATCGCAAATGGACTTAACACCGTATAACTTCCCCGCCGACCACTCGAAATTGATGTGCCCTGGTAAGGATCTCTTCAGGAAAACTTCCAAAATCGGTAGCAGTTATCAGCACTTGCTCATGTCTAAGCACCTGGCGTAGTAAATATTCTCGGCGTGAGAAATCTAGTTCACTAAAGACATCATCCAACAGCAGGATTGGTTCCTCTCCAGTAATAGTGCGCATGAAAGCTAGCTCTCCTAGTTTGGAGGCTAGTGCTACTGTTCGCTGTTGACCACGTGATCCATACGTAAGCATATCGACACCATTTACCAGAAACTCGAGATCGTCACGATGCGGTCCTAATAAACACACACCCTGGCGAATCTCTTTGCGCCTTGCGTCGAGTAGTTGCGTGCGATAATTTTGCAAGGTTTCCATGGTATCCCAGGTGGGCTCGAAAACAAATGACGGGCGATAGATGATTGTGAGATGTTCTCGTCCTCCGCTGATTATTGCCTGTAATTCATCCACATGCTGATTCAGTGAATCCACCATACGACGACGCTCAAAGGTAATCATGGTTGCCAGTTCGGTCAATTTTTCGTCCAGAAAATCCAGCATTCGTGGATCTTCCTGATTTTCACGGATGCGCTTGAGCAATGCAGATCGCTGTGTAACGATTTTGCGATACTTCTGTAGAGCCTGGCAGTACTGGGGCTGCATCTGGCAAAGCCCGCGGTCAAGGAACCTCCGTCTCTCTTCTGGAGAACCATCAACCAGGCTCAAATCGTTTGGGGAGAAAAGTACAACCATCACGTGCCCAATGAGATCGATAGCTTTTTTAGGGACGCCATTGATTTTAATGCGCTTGCGTTGCCGGTCATGTGGAGGGATAAATTGAAGCTCCTTTTCGGCTGAAGAACCCTTTTCTTGCAGGGTTGGATCGAGAATCACGATCTCGATGTTCAGATCTTCATTGTGCCGCTCAACTGCAGCAACGATACGTGTAACATGCTCGGATGCATTCCAGTTCACTATTTCACGATCAGAAGAAGCATGGAAAGAGTTGGATGTAGCAAGCATTGCTACGGCTTCAAGAAGATTGGTTTTCCCCTGGGCATTCTCACCTTGAAAAAGAAACAGACCCGGCCCTAAAGTGAGGTCGAGTTCGTCGTAGTTACGAAAGTCTTTCAGCGAGAGGTGAGAAAGGTGCATTTATATGTCCATAGAGAAGAGATTTTTGGGGAAGCTCCTATTCTTCCGGCAAGGTGACTCACGCCACCCTGCCACTAAATTTATCGGTTGATATGCATGGGCATAATCACATACGTATAGTCGTCGGCGCCAACAGGTCTAATCACGCCTGGTTTTGTCGCTGCATTGGCCTCAAGAGCCACCTCTGGTGTACCAATAATGGTCAAAACATCCGCAAGATATTTCACATTAAAGATGATTTGCAGTTCAGGCCCATCAACTGCGGCATTGATAGTACTCGTATTATCGCCCAGGTCTTCAGCAGTCGCCTCGACAGTAATCGAGCCGGGTTCCAGTCCATCATTTTCGCCAGCATTGATTTTGACACGAGTGATATTTGAACTGTCACGGGCAAACAGCGCGGCACGCTTGATAGCCTCAGCGAATTGTTTTGTCTCGACTACTGCTCGTGTCGTATGTTCTTTAGGTATAATTTGGCGGAAGTTAGGAAAGGTGCCATCGATCAAACGCGAGACAAGATCAAGGTTCTGCGTATGGAAGAGCACCTGGCTGCGATTAGGCGTCACAATCATTTCTACAACACCCTCTGAAGGCAGGATGCGAGCAAGCTCAGTCAAAGTACGAGCCGGGATGAGAATGTCGCCGCGCGGATGATCGTCACCTGGCAAGGCTGCGACGCGCACTGCAAGACGGAATGCATCAGCAGCAGCAAAGGTAATTTTCTCACCTCCAACCTGTACCAGGACGCCAGTTAAGACAGGTCGCGAATCATCGTCCGCCGCTGCAAAAGCAACTTCTGCAATCATCTCTTTGAGCAGAGTTGCATCGAGTACAACAGGAGGCTCTCCATCCTCGGCATTGGGAATGAGCGGGAATTCGGATGCATCCATGCCCTTGATGTTTGCATTGCTGCCCAGACTCTTGACATTTAAGGTATTGGAATCTTCAACTAGCGCAATTTCTACTGGAGCCTGTGGCAAGCTGCTGACAAAATCGGTCAGCAGTTTTGCTGGAACAGTTGTTGTTCCCTCTTCTTCGATCTGCACATCGACCCAGCAATTAATGCCAATTTCCAAATTGGTAGCGGATAGTTTCAGGCGGCCATGATCGGTAGTCAGTAAAATATTGGACAGGATCGGGAGTGTGCTTCGACTCGAGACAGCATGGCTGACGGCCAATAGCCCACGACTCAGGTCTTGCTGCTTACATGTAATTTTCACGATGTTTCCTCCAGGGGATGACCAAAGAAAGGTACGAAAAAGTACCTGACTAGTATACAGGATTCTATTAGAGAGAACAAGCATAGCGGTACAAATTCGTTGTTCGACTTATACCTTATCGTCATCTTCTCCCAACAATGGAGGTGCTTTAAATAGCCTCGCTGGCGTATCCGAAAGGTGTATGGGCGATCCTGATAGTTTAATTCTTCCAGCGGTAGGATGTTCACACTCCCACACAAAATCTCTAGCCTGGATTTGTGGATCGTGAAAGGCCTGGCTGACAGTATTGATTGGCCCACAGGGTATACCTGCTGCACGCAACTCGGGTAACCATTCCTCTGTTGAGCGGTGCAGGAACTCTTCCTGTAAAGCGGGCACAAGCTGCTCGCGGTTACGAACTCGTTGGGGATTCGTAGCAAAGCTGGGATCTTTCGCCAGGTCCTCGCGCCCTAATAAATGACAAAGTGCCTGGTAAAGACGATCATTGCCACAAGAGACGACAACATATCCGTCCCGTGTGCGAAATGCCTGGTACGGGACAATGTTGGGATGGCCATTGCCAAGACGCGGGGCTTCTTCACCAGAAATCAGGTAGTTCGAAGCAACATTGCTTAAAAGCGAAGTTGTAGTCTCAAGCAGCGAGATATCGATGCACTGACCTTTCCCAGTCCGATCTCGTACCCGCAAAGCTGCAAGAATAGCTATGCAGGCATATACTCCCGCGGAGATATCTCCCACGGGGGAGCCTACACGTTGGGGGTCGCCACTGATCTCTCCGGTAACTGACATAAGGCCAGATTCGGCCTGCGCAACAAAATCATATCCGGGACGAGATGCGTAGGGGCCAGTTTGGCCATAGCCACTAATCGAGCAGTAGATTAATCCAGGATTGATGGCTCGTAAGGCTTCATAGCCCAATCCCTGGCGCTCTAATGACCCGGGGCGAAAATTCTCGACCAGCACCGTTGCTGTACTCAAAAGTTTCAGAATCCGTTCTTTTCCCCCTGTCGTGCTGAAATCGATCAGGATGCTCTGTTTGTTACGATTTAGCCCCAAATAGTAAGCGCTCTCGCCTGCAATGTAGGGCGGGCCGAAGTGGCGTGTATCGTCACCCTTTCCAGGTTGCTCAACCTTAATTACAGTCGCACCCAGGTCGCCCAGTATCATTGTACAGTGTGGTCCTGCCAGCACACGCGAGAGATCAATTACTACGACATCCGAGAGAACAGCTTCCATGGAACCTCCTATTGGCATTGTCACTTGAACATGTTGAATATATCACAAAAGACAAACCAAAATGACTACATTCCCCTTGACAACCACTCGAAACGTTGCTATCATAACCGTGCTACAGTATGCCCACAAGAGCAAGATATACGACACTCATGTGGTCACATTCCCTCGAACAATATAAAGGGAATCCGCTCCGCAAAATCGAAAAATGAGACTCTTACATGAGCATTTGATTGCTCTTGCCAGGTATAAACTTCTCTTCTAAGTTTGCTAAAGAAACAAGAATGAGTTATTTCTGGAAAACGGAACAGTGCGAAAGGCTCTCCACCCATGCCTTCCACGTATCCATTCGAGTCTGACTCAGCGCGGGGATGGGAAAGGAGAATGACAAAAGTCATGTTTGCAGTAATTAAAAGTGGTGGAAGACAATACAAGGTTTCTGTCGGCCAGACGCTCGAGGTCAACCGACTTCCGGTTGAAGACGGTGAGCAGGTTCATTTTGATGAAGTATTGCTGATCTCAGATGCCAACATCACTATGGTTGGCACACCTCTTGTGGATAATGCTACAGTGCTGGCAACTGCCACAAAGCAAGGTCGCGGCGAAAAGTTGATTGTTTTCAGGTACAAACCTAAGAAGCGTATTCGTCATCGCAAGGGACATCGTCAGGAACTCACTATTCTTACCATCGACGATATTGTTGCCGGCGGCAAGAGCTTGATTACAGGCGCGGCTCCCGAATCCAGGAAAGAAGAGGAAGAGGTGCTTCCAGTCGCAGCTGAGGCAGAAACTTCTGTTGAGAGCGCCCAGCTCGAAGCACCTACAGGTGAAGTGAACGAGACTACGGAGTCTGAGGTAGAAGAGAAAAAGCCATCTCGCCGGCGCCGTACGAAGAAAACCGAGGAATCTGAAAGCGAGGCAGAGGAATAAATCATGGCACATAAGAAAGGTATGGGTAGCTCCCGCAACGGTCGGGATAGCAAGCCCAAAATGTTGGGTGTGAAACGGTATGATGGTCAGCTCGTTACTGCTGGCAGCATTATTGTTCGCCAACGTGGAACGAAGATCAAACCTGGAGATAATGTTGGCGTAGGTCGTGACCATACATTGTTCGCTCTGATCGATGGCTATGTCAAATTTGGACACCATTCGCGCGAACGTCGCTGTGTCAACATCTACAGCGAATTCGCCGACCGCCCCTCGCTGCCTCCTAAAGGAAAGCAACCTGCAGGCGCCGCTCAAGTCCAGGCTTAGTCATAATTAATGTAGGGATGGGACAAGCCCTATAGGCGCAGACTTAAGGGGTGCAGGGGACATCGTCCCCGCAGGCGGCAAGAATAGGGCTTAAGTCCGCGCCTATGGGGCAAGCCTCATCAATAAACAAAAGCCATCGCGAACAGTAGACTGTTCGCGATGGCTTTTGTTTATTGATGAG
>DATMNR010000612.1:0-3451 GCA_035568795.1 Ktedonobacteraceae bacterium | reverse complement strand
TAATGTTGAAACAAGACGGGAGATGAGTGCCATTATCGATGCCAATCCAGTAGGTAAAGGGAATGCGAGAGCAAAAAGTGCCACAATCGCTGCTTCGCGGATCCCCAGGCCGCTTGGAGTGATGAAACTCACAAAACCTATGTCCCAGGCAATTGCGTAGATACCAATGCAAATTGGCCACGCTACCAATGGAGCGACAGGCCAGAGCGCAAGCAAAAGAACATAAAAAGCTGTGCCAGCAACAATCCAACTGACGCACCATGCCAGAGTGATAAACAAAATATCGCTATACTGCAAAGTAAGTTGTATAGGTTCACGTTTCATTCGACGTAATGCCCAATTGAGCACACCGTTGAGAATACGTGGATGCAAGCCTATAAACAGGGCGATAATGCTGACGATACCGAGAATATCTAACAGCGATCCACGCAGCAAAGAACCAATTTTTCCGAAGTCTTGCCAGAACAGAAGGCTAACTGAGAAGACGAGTACCCCTGCGGCAAGCTTTGTTATCAATTCAATCGCCATGCTTGCGAAGGCAACGGGGCGTGAAACACCATACCTGCTTACCCAGAGGATACGAGTTAAAACGTGCCAAACATTTCCAGGGATATAACGTACAAACTCCGAAGCCAGGTAAATACGCAGGCACGTGCGTAAACCGAGATGCGAACCAAGACGTGCCAGTACCGCTCGCCAAATCAAGCCGTATGACAGTTCCTGCAGCATGAAGCCAAAAAAAGCTAGAGACAATAACCAGGGATTTAGTTGGAAGGTATACACGGTCAAATCAGCCCAGTTCTTTTTTACCTGGTAAACGAAGAGGGCCAATATTAAAACAGGTAAACCTATTTGCAGTACACGTTTACCGAATTTTTTAACGCCAGACCTATGCATCAGTCAAGTACCTGCCTGATACTGTACTCCTCATCAGATCGGAAGGCATAATGGCGAATCATCTCACTTTGCAGACCTGTCAGAATGAAATTCACTCCAAAAATCATCAGCAGGATACCCACGAAAAGGAGTGGATGGTTACGAATAGGGTCGTGTGTAATAAAGTAACTTCGAACGACCACAAACACGTCCACCATCATGCCCAGGAGAAATGTCCAAAAGCCAAGAGGTGCAAAGAAGCGCAAAGGGGTACGCAAAAAAGTCGTTAGAAATAACACATTCATCAAGTCTATAAGCCCGCGCGCAAAACGCTTTGCGCCAAATTTAGAAACTCCATGTATACGTGGGTAATGATGTACTTTAATCTCAGTAATACTGAAACCGCGCCAATGTGCCATAACTGGAATAAAGCGATGGAATTCACCATAGAGTTTCAAATGACTGTCTTCGATTACTTCTCGTCTGTACGCCTTAAATCCATTGTTGATGTCATGCAGGTGAACACCGGTCATTTTACTTACCAGGCCATTAAACACTCGTGAGGGAAAAGTTTTTGAAATCGGATCGAGACGAGGGAATTTCCAGCCAGATACCAGATCATATCCTTCATTGATTTTCTCAAGAAAATGAGGTATCTCTTCTGGATCATCTTGCAAGTCACCATCCATGGTAAAAATGATTTCTCCCTGGCAGCGACTAAAACCAGCCACCAGGGCTGGAGTTTTGCCGAAGTTACGTCGAAAGCGAATTACTTGTATAGTTCCAGGATGTTCATCATGTAGTTTTTTCAGCTCTTTAAAGGTATTATCAGTGCTGCCGTCATCAACAAAAATTATCTCATAGATCTGTCCCAGCGAATTGAGTTGATCTGATAATTTTTGAAATAACGGTCGTACATTCTGTTCTTCGTTCATTACAGGTACGACGATCGACAGGGCAACCGTCTGTGATGGTGATGCTTCAAGCGTCATTTCTGATTCAGCAAGGGCTGCGGTTATTTCTTCTAGATGTGGCATTATCTGTATACTCCAACTGCAATCCGAGGAGTAGCTCTTTCTACCTCCTCGGCCAATGATTGCCGCAAATTATAGCATACTCATCTCGTTGAACAGTACAAGATGGTACTATTCAGCAGGACTCCTTAAGGTTTTTTATTTCCCACTAATAGAACGGACAAATGGCACAAACAGACACGCATTCAGAAAAATGGATAGCATGAATGCTTAAAACTTTACCAAATCTTGAGAAGTATAGAGGTTGAGAGTAGTGAAGGACCAGTGAATTGGAAAAGTAGAAAAGCAAGCGGGGCCGATGAAACGGGGCTGTGCGCGATAAATCGGCACCTACTGAGGGTTGGTTTATTAGACCGTGAGGACTGAGAAGAGGTCGGGTCGATCAGATGTCAGGGAGTCCACTCCGGCAGCGGCAAAGTGAAGTATGTCTGCTTCTGCATTTACCGTCCAGAGACCCAGTTTCAATCCGTGGGTGTGTACAGTCTGAAGTATTTCGGTAGTAAAAAGTTTGTAATCCATGTTGATCCATTGGCACCCATTTTCTTCCGTTTTTTCAATCAGATTCTGTATCCCATCGCTCGTTCGAGGATTCAATTCCTTATTAGAAACAATCATGCCTGTTTCGATTGTTGGCTCTAGTGACTTGATTTCTGGTAATATCATCCAGTCAAATGAAATTAGCAGTACCTGTTCAAGCATACCCGCCAGGTGAACCATCTCAACGACCTTCTCTGCAATGTAGGGATAAGGCTCATAGGTTCGTCCGCGTTTGCTCGTTTTTATCTCGATATAGACCTGGACACGGCCCTTTGCAAGCTCCAATACCTCACTTAGAGTAGGGATCTGTTGTGGTTCTGGCCATCCTCCGGGATGTCGAGCAGCGGCATCGAGCCGACGCAAGTATGCCAGGTCAAGATCTAACAAATTGCCATGACCTTTCGTGCGTTTATGGACATGATTGTCGTGAAAGACGACTACATGTCCATCACGGCTCAAATGAACATCCAACTCAATAGCATCAATTGGCAATGTGAGGGCATTGAGAAAAGCGGCAAATGTATTTTCGGGAGCGAGCTGCGCACCTCCCCGGTGCGCAACCCGGTGGATATTCTGATTCATGAGTTGTTATGTAGATCCTTTGTCGAGGTTACCCCATATGTCTCGTAAGTTCTATCATCATACTTCGTGCGCTTAGACCCTTAGCTTTAGCTATAGGGAGGAAGCGCACGCTCCTTGCGCGTAATTATATCCGTCGCCACGATGCAACGGTTTGCAATAACGATAATGAATACCTTGTATAGTTCCTTGTTTTGTTTTAATATTACAAGAACCTGTAACTCTTATCGCTATGCGTCCCGTATACGTTTTTGCTTTTTTACCTTTTGTAACTACTGCTCTTACCATATCTCCGGTACGAAACCCGCCAACCACACTCGTTGCCTTTGGGGCTTTATCGGGAAACCCATACTCGTTGGTTCTTTGCATCTGCCTACTGTGTCTTCCATTTGCAGTGATAAGCATTGGCACTATGTGTTGCCAAT
>DATMNR010000611.1:0-4520 GCA_035568795.1 Ktedonobacteraceae bacterium | reverse complement strand
GGGGGCATATCGTTTGGGGCTCCAGTTCATGAATAGCAAGAACTATCCAGAGGCTATCAACCAGTTCAAAATGGCCCAGGTGCCGGGTAACAGTTCTTATGATGTCCTGTACAATCTTGGTCGTGCGTATCGCCAATATGGACAGTCGGTAAAAAATAATGATAAGAACCTGTTTACGGAGAATATGAAATTCGCTGCCGAACATTTTGAGCAAGCTGTTGCGATCAAGCCAAATGCTATTGATACCTATTTCCAGTTGGGCATGACATATCATGATCTTGGCCTGTTTGATAAAGCCATTGCGTCATTCAAGTATGCGCTTCAGTATTCTCCGAATGACTCTGCAATCTATTTTCAACTCGGCACAGTAGCGATGGATCAGTACTATGATCGGGAAGCAGAGGCCTATTTTCTGGAGGGGCTTAAGATTAACCCTGATCATGTGCTCATTCTCCTTGCCTTAGGTCGCCTCTATATCAGAACGAACCAGTCCACGGCAGCTATTAGTGTCTTACGACAGGTCACGCAACGTGACCCTGCCATGTGGGAAGGTTGGTATGAATTAGGGCGAGCACATATGAAGGCAAAAGAGTGGAAGTTGGCTCTGAGTGCTTTAGAACAAGCTCGACAGTGGAATTTTGAAGAAGCTGAAATTTATAGCGCGATGGCAAACTGTTATCTAAAAACTAATAAGAAAGCTGAAGCCCGGCAAATGGTACGCGAATCTCTACAGCGTGATCCGAAGAATATTGAAGCCAATCGTTTACAGAAACAATTGTAGTTTAATAAGGAGGGCAGGATGATCTGTCCAACATGTCATGCGCCAAATCGAGATGACGCAAAATTTTGCAAAAGTTGTGGGCAGCCACTCTATGTACAACCAACGCCAACTTCTGAAGTTGAAGTAGCGTCAGGTGATCATGTTTCCAATACTGCTACTTCAACACAGCAAGATGATGCGTCTTTGAACGTTCAGCAAAAGACCGGGGAGCAGCAACCCGGGTATATTCTAAGTGAGGAATCTGATGATGTAAGTCTAGAGCCGACTCTCATCCTCACTCCAGAAAAAATGATTGCTTACCAGAGCAGGCGCTGGCAACAACAATTAGAACGAAACGGAACAAATGTTCCTGATACCATAGAAGCTGATGTTACCAAAGGCGATTCAACTCCAGACCAATCTGCCGCGCAAAAAGAAAGCGCTGATATCTTGTCTGCTATACCTGCGTCTGGCAATTCAGAGCAAGCACAAGATACTGGTGATATAGATATAGCCGATGTGACGACTTTGGTTGATTTATCATCAGCATACGATGTTGAAGAAATACCGCCGCCTCCGCAAGCTGAATCGTCAGCAACTTCTGAGGAATCAATCTCGTCTGGTGAAAAGGTGGATGCTGAAAGTGATGAGGTACAAGATGAGAAAAAAGCGGGTGAATCAGAAGCTGCGGAAGTTACTTCAGAAGAAGAAAAGAGTGAAACTATGCAGGAGCCATCTGATCAGCATGAAACAACTGCATCAACAAACGGTTTTCCCATCTTGTCTATAGGTGAGCAGATACTCAATCGCTACGAAATAACGCAGGTTCTTAATGACAGTGCGCAGGAGCATGTTTACCAGGTTATTGATCACCAGGGCTATCAGCATTGTTGGAATTGTGGCTCGGAACAAAATGCCGAAGGCGACGAGTTCTGTATAAACTGCGGCGCAAGCATGCTTGATGTACCATACACCATACATGAGTACTCGACCGAGCAGGGCAGCGAAGAAACAAATGGGCATATAGAAGATGCACATGTTCTACAAGGAACAATCGTGAATACGTTTGTTGACCATGGCTATACGTATTTGGTTGAACAGCAACAGGTTGAACAACCCCCATTTCCTAATGGTGTGCAGTTACTCGCTGCCTCAAATTCTGATGCTGGCAACGTGCGACGTAGTGAACCGAATGAAGACAGTACGCTTGTTTTGCTGCTCCAGCGCGTTCATGAGTCTGTGTCAACACCCTCGGGGGTCTTTATCGTTGCAGATGGTCTGGGTGGACATGATAACGGCCAGGTCGCCAGTCGAATGACTATCAATATCATCGCAGAGCGCCTGCTGAGGGAATTACTAACTGAACCGCTGACGTCGGAGAAGTCTGCAGAACCCGTAAAGCCTTTCGACGAGGATGTTTTGATAGCTCTCTTTCATGACGCAGTAGAAGAGGCAAACACGGCTCTTTGCCAGAAGAACCAGCTTGATAAAACCGATATGGGTTCAACCATTACAGGTTTTATGGTGGTGGGCGAACATGCCTATATACTTAATGTAGGAGATAGTCGCACTTATATGTTGCGCGGCAAGCAACTGTATCAATTAACGACAGATCATTCCCTGGTGGGACAACTTGTTGCAGGAGGGTTAATTGAACCGGATGATGTGTATACCCATCCCCAGCGCAGTCAAATTTTCCGCAGTTTGGGTGACAAGCCGAATGTGCAGATAGATATCTTCAAGCAGGAACTACTGCCAGGTGATATTCTATTAAGTTGTTCTGATGGTTTGTGGGAAATGGTGCGTAATCCCCAGATTGAAAGTATTCTGGATAATGCGACAGATCCGGAAACTGCTTGCGCACAATTTATCGAAGCGGCCAATGCGAATGGAGGAGAAGACAATGTAAGCGCTGTCATTGTCTTTGTGCGCTGAAATACGTTCCTTGCATGCCTCTGACACGTTCAATAGACGTGGGATGTCCTTGAGGCGTGTCTTTCAACAATCGCAATTGCCCTTTATGATATACTAAGTCGAGCCAATACGAAAGGAGTTTATATATTATGCCCGGTGAGGTAATGCTGGCACATCAGGTCGGAAAAGACTTCATGCCAGTTACTGGAGGTAGCCAGGTTGCGTATGTTTTGATAGAAGCCAGACCAACCGAAATGATGGCCCAGGTACGCATGCCTTTGAATTTTGCTCTGGTGCTAGACCATTCTGGCTCCATGAAAGGCGCTAAACTTAAGAATGTCAAAGAAGCGGTCAAGATGGTAATCGGCCGCCTGGAACCGACTGACTATGTCTCAGTAGTCATCTTTGATGATACAGTACATGTTGTTATTCCATCCATGCCGGCTAATGATATACCTGGCATGCAAGCGGCCATCGATCAGATTCGCGACGCGGGTGGCACTACTATGTCAAAGGGCATGATCCAGGGATTGAATGAACTTCGCCGTTGGAATATTCCCAATGCGGTGAATCGCATGATTCTGTTAACTGACGGTGTGACGTATGGCGACTCAGATCGCTGTCGTCAACTTGCAAGGGAAGCTGCATCCAATGGCATTGCCATTTATCCTTTGGGTATTGGCGCTGACTGGGATGAAGATCTGCTCGATTCAATTGGGCAGCTCAGTGGAGGCATGCCTGCCGAGTTTATTCGCAATGCTTCCGACGCCCTTTCAATTTTTGAGCAACAATTTCAGAGCGCTGTAGATGTAGCAATTCGTAATGCTACGCTGATTTTGCGCCTGCCTGTGGGGGTTACCCCCAAAAAAGCAGTCAAAGTTCTGCCGATAATCAGTGATCTAGGTGAATCAGTGCTTTCGGATCGCCAGGTAGTTATCCCTTTAGGTGATCTAGAGAAAGATAAACCTCAGTCAGTATTGGTAGAGCTAATGATAGACCCACGCCCGGCTGGTCTCTTTCGAATAGCTCAAACCGAGCTATCCTATGATGTGCCAATTGCGAGCCTTGTAGGAGAGAAAATACGAGAAGATATCAAAGTGACGTTCACGATGGATGCAAACCAGTCGGCTCCAGTGAATGCAGAGGTGATGAACTTCGCTGAAAAAGCGAATGCACATCGCCTGGTGACTCGTGTTCTGGATGAATACAAGCGAACCGGCAAGGCAACGACTCGCCTCGCTCCTAATGTGACCCGTGTGCTTGATGAAGAGACGCAGGCGGCACTCGAACAGATTAACCAGGGTCAGCAAATCTCGCAAGAGCAGGTAAAGTCGATTGGTAACAAGACACGCAAGTTAACACAACGCCTGGACGATATCGTACCTTAGAGGCATCTCGCGTCGATGCCTGTTGAATCCCTGGCTCCCGGTGAGCTAGATACATAAGATTGTTTTAGGAGGATAGAGAACCATGACAGTACAGTGTTCTTTAGGTCATGAAAATCCTGATGGCTCCGCTTTTTGTGATGAGTGCGGCGAGCCTTTGTCTGGCGCTGCTCCGGTAGCAGTTGCTGCTGCTCCCCAGCCTGCACCGTCCGTTGCGTCTGCCCCCGTTGGTAGCGAGGTCTGCCCATCTTGCGGATCACTCAATCCAGCGGGTGAATCGTTCTGTTCAAACTGCGGTGCTATGCTCGGGGCAGCGGCTGTTGATAATGTAGCTCCAGCCGTGACTGCACCATCGGTAACTGCCGCGCCTGTAATGTCTTCAGCACCAGCAGCATTAAGTGCGCGACTGATTGTCGAAGCTGATAACCAGGAGTTCGACTTGAGCGGCAAAGATAATGTTA
>DATMNR010000610.1:0-6317 GCA_035568795.1 Ktedonobacteraceae bacterium | reverse complement strand
CCTTCAACTCGCACTTCCTGTGCATTGATGAACCAGCCAGTACCATATACATACTCAATGTGGTTGCCAGCAATTAAACGACGCACACCTTCTGCAAGCCGATCAACAACTCCCTGTTTCCATGCTTGCATGGAAGCCCAGTCAAACGCCACTGCTTCGACATGAATACCCATTGAGATGAGTTCTTCCGAGCGAGTTTGTTGATACCTCTCGCTTGCAGAGAGCAATGCCTTGAGTGGAATGCACCCTTGATGGAGACAGGTACCGCCAGGCAAGCCATGGTCAACCAGAGTTACATGCCGCCCAAGCTGTGCAGCACGAATAGCGGCAACATAGCCGCCAGGGCCCGCGCCAAGTACGATTACATCAACTGCTGTTGTTACATCTCCGACTACCATACCTGCTGTTCTTTCTAAACCATGTCTAGCATCAATTGCTGGGGATTTTCTACAAGTTCTTTGAAGCGAGCCAGGAATGCACCAGCCATGGCTCCATCGATGAGTCGATGGTCGAAAGAGAGCGCCAATGGCATCATCGGGCGCACAATAACCACACCTTGTTGCACGATTGCTTTATCTTGCAATCTACCTACCGCGAGAATCGCAACTTCAGGGTGATTGATGATAGGTGTGCCTGTACTTCCACCAAAACTTCCAACATTGTTCAGGGTAAAAGTGCTGCCACTCAGTTCAGATAGTGCAAGAGTGCGCTTTTTGGCTCCTTCAATTAAATGCTCAAGATTACTTGCTATTTCCATCAAAGTAATGTAATCAGCATTACGCATTACGGGTACAAGCAATCCCTCCGGTGAGGCGGTAGCTACACCAATATGATATGAACGATGGTAGATAATCTCGCGGTTCTCTTCAACCAGACTGGCATTGAAAATGGGAAACTCTTTGAGCAACGGAATCAAGAGTTTGATCAGCAAGGGGATGTAAGTCAGGCGCACGCCACGCTTTTCCGCTATGGGCTTGAGAGCTTCACGTAGAGTGGCAAGAGCACTGCCATCGACTCCATCGAAAGTCGTTGCGTGTGGAATAGTGTGCCAGGAACGCTCCATGTGCTCGGCAATTCGTTTACGCAAGCCCTTCAAAGGTTGACGTTCATCTTGAACTGGTGTCACTGGATGTTCAATCTTATGAATGAGAGTAGTTGGAGCTTGAGAAACAGGATGTTCTGTTTCTTTCTCTTCGACCAGTACCGGAGAAGATGCAGAAGGTAAAGATGAGGCTTTTTCATGTTCGACGTAAGATCGCACGTCCTCAATAGAGACGCGGCCATTGGGAAGAGAAGGAGTCACCTTCTCAAGATCTATCCCGAGTTCGAAAGCCAGTTTGCGTACAGCAGGGGCAGCAAGAACTCGCTGCTTTGTAGCTGTGGTCTGTGATACAGCAATTGGAGAGGGTATGCTTGCTGATTGAATAGTCGCTGATCCAGACGTGAAGCTCTGCGTGGGAGTTGAACCTCCTCCATTCGCAGAAGTTTTGCTGTCAAAGACAATCAACACATCACCAACTTTAGCTACCTGCCCATCTTGTACGCGAATTTCAGCAACACGCCCGGCAACAGGAGAAGGTATTTCGACGACTGCCTTGTCCGTTTCGACTTTCAACATGGTCTGGTCAAGCTTCAGCGTATCGCCTACTTTGACAAGCCACTCTACGACTTCCGCTTCTTGCATGCCTTCGCCCAGATCTGGCAATTTGAATTCCTGCATACTCAATCTCCGTCTCTCAAGGTTCCATCACCTGTTTCAATGCCGTCAATACCTTTACTGGTGTTGGCAAATAGTAATCTTCAAGACCTGGAACGGGGTAAGGTGTATCGTAGCCCGTTACACGCCCGACAGGTTTCAGGAGGGAGTACAGACAGTGATCATTGATGATGGCTGTTATTTCGGCTCCAACGCCTCCCGCGCGGGGCGATTCATGGACGACGATTGCGCGACCTGTTTTTTCAACAGAATGAATAATGGCTTCTTCGTCAAGTGGCCAGATAGTTCGCAGGTCAATGATCTCGATGTTTATACCCATTTCTTGCTGCGCTAGCTTTGCAGCTTCGAGCGCAACGTTAACCATTGCACCATACGCATAGATGCTTACATCATTGCCTTCTTGGACTGTTTTTGCCTTGCCAAGTGGAATTGCGTAGTGTTCTTCAGGCGTCTCCTGTCGGAATGATCTGTAGAGTTTGATATTTTCGAGGAAGAGTACCGGGTCAGGATCGGCAATTGCTGAGGCGAGCAGTCCCTTGGCATCGTATGGATTCGAAGGAATTACTACTTTAAGACCCGGAATCTGTAAAAACACGCCTTCTAAACTATCAGAATGTAATTCGGGTGTGCGTACACCACCGCCGTAAGGGGAACGTACTACAAGCGGGCAGGTATACGCTCCAGCGCTACGAAATCGAATGCGTGCTGCTTGCGAGGCTAATTGATTCATGCAGGCAAAAAGGAAACCGGCGAATTGAATCTCGGCAACTGGCCGCAGGCCATAGACTGCCATACCAACGGAACTGCCAATTATTGCAGATTCTGAAAGAGGTGTATCGAAGACGCGATCTTCACCAAACTTGCTTTGTAAATGTTCAGTGACACGGAAAACACCCCCGTTCGCTCCGATGTCCTGTCCAAGTAGGACGACTCGTTTATCTCGTTCTAATTCTAGCGCGAGCGCTGAATTTAGGGCCTCAATCATGGTCATTTGCATGAATATAAACTCCCAGATGCATAGTGGCACGACCAGGATGTAATACAGACCTTCGCAGGACGATTAGCCGTGATCGATATAACGCAGGAGATCGGCGCGTTGTTCCTCAAGACGATGAGGTAAGTTAGCCATTGTGTAATCAAAGAAGCTGTCTGGAGCCATGGGCGGCATTGCTTCAGCAAGCATAACGGCTTCATTGACTTCTTCCTCAAGCTCATCGACCGTTTGCTCTGCACGATCTTGGGTAAGCAAGTCTCTCCCTATCAGGAATTTTTGGAAACGCGTAATCGGGTCTTTCGCCTGCCAGGCCTCCACCTCGAGTTGATCGCGGTAACGCGTAGGATCGTCGGCAGTAGTATGCGCCCCAATACGATAGGTGAGTGTTTCTACAAGCGTTGGCCCCTGCCCTGCGCGTGCTCGCTCGACAGCTTTCTGCATGACATCGTATACAGCTAAGATATCGTTGCCATCCACCAACTCTGATGGCACACCGAAGCCTATCCCGCGGGAGGCGAGCGTCTGGGCAGAACTCTGCCTATGACGTGGGACACTGATGGCCCAGCCATTATTCTGCACGACCAGCACCACGGGAGCCTGGAAGACACCCGCGAAATTGAGCGCTTCGTTGAAATCTCCTTCTGAGGTCGCCCCATCACCACATACTCCTACGGAAACAACAGGGTCACCCGCAATCTTGGCGGCCATCGCCAGGCCTACAGCGTGTAACATTTGCGTGCCAATGACGATCTGAATCGGCAGGCAGTGGGTTTCTGTAGGCCAGTTTGGAGACGTGTAGCCACGAAATGAATAGGCCACCGTTGGAACTGGAACGCCTTTGACGAAGAGAGAGGCAATTTCTCGATACGAGGTCGAGAGCCAATCTTGCGGCTGCAAAGGAGCCGCTAATCCAACGGCTGTCGCTTCCTGTCCAACTAATGAACCAAAGGTGGTGGCTCTCCCCTGGCGCTGCAAGGCAACGATCTTGTTGGAGAATATGCGGCCCAGATGCATGAAGCGGTAGAGTGAAAGCATTTGCTCAGCACTGAGGTTGGGCATTTCGCCTACAAGGTTACCTTCAGGATCAAGTATTTGGTAAGGGACAGAGCTGGAATCAATTTGTTGGATAGACATCTAAAACTCCTACAAGCATCTACAAAATAGAGAAACTTGATTAGCTTGAGAATAACCAGGGAGCTTCTTGCTTCCTTTTCTCTTCATAGGCTGCAATTTCATCGCCATGGCTCAACGTCCAGCCGATGTTGTCCAGACCCTGAAGCAAAGCATTTTTCCTGAACTGATCGATCTCAAAGTGCAGCACTCGTCCTGCTGGAGTTACGACTGTTTGCGAAGCAAGGTCAACATGAAGAGTATAACCCTCGGTTGCTTCAACTTCTGAGAAGAGTTCTCGAATTGTGGCTTTGTCAAAAGTTATTGGCAGCATACTATTGTTAAAGCAGTTATTGTAGAAGATATCAGCAAAACTCGGCGCGATGAGGCAGCGAAAACCATAATCGTGAATAGCCCAGGGAGCCATTTCGCGTGATGATCCGCAGCCAAAGTTATCTTCTGTGAGTAATATAGTCACACCCTGATAACGAGGCTGATTGAGTACAAAATCAGGATCTGGAGTTTGACCGTTAGGATCAAGATAGCGCCAGTTCGCAAAAAGGGCTTTTTCAAAGCCGGTACGCCTGATCGTTTTGAGAAAACGAGCGGGCGTGATTTCATCTGTGTTGACGTTCAAACGATCTAATGGGGCAACCAGCCCCGTGAGAGTTGTAAAAGGTTCCATAAAATTTGCGGCGTAGGCACTCTCCAGCTGATCACTCGGAGGGAGGAAACGCCGCCTCCTTTCTTTGCTGATAGGTATAGCCGTCGGCTCTTGCCACGAGCCGACACCAGCGATGATGAATGTCGGTAACGACACTTTGTGCCGTGGTGATGTTGAAGATGCCACGGCTGCGCACGGCCACTTTGCCGACATAGGTTCCCTGCTTGCTGCCAACGGTTACCACCGCCCGCACCAGGTCACCCGTCTGGAACCCCCGCACCCGCTTGTGCTCTTTCGGGCCGGTACGGGGAAAGCCGTACTTGTCCATGCGGCACATCTGCCGAGAGCCGTGTCCGGTTGCAGTGATCTCGAGTGGCACGATGCCACGCACGTCAATCGCCGGCGGGGTACTGCGTCCCACGCAGGCCGCATCCAGCCAATGCGTCTTGGACAGCCCCTGCCTCACCCGGTTATATTTCGTCAGCCCTCCACTTCCACACTCCACCGGCAGGCCCAGGGCGGTAAGCCGCTCATACAAAGCCCAGCGCGTCGTGTTGACGGCTGCTGCATCCACAAGCGGCGCTTTAAGTTGCGCCAGAAGACGCGCCAATCGTTCTGGCTGCCCTTTAAGGAATTCGCGGACATCCTGATCGCTTTTGCGTTGGTTACAGGAGGTGCAGGAGAGCGTCAAGTTGCTGGCGCGGTTGGAGCCCCGTTTGGCTCTCGGCTGCACGTGGTCGAGTTCCAGCGGGACATTGCGCGCGTCGCAGTAGGCGCACTGGTTATTCCACTTGAGCAGGACATATTCCCGCACCTCGTAGCCCGAGAGCGTTCCTTGCTGGTAGTCAAGGCCCTCGATCTCCGGGTTCTCGAGAGCTTGCGTGTCGAACCGCACGAGTTCCTGGCTGATGGCGGTGACGGGGCAAAGCCGCATCAGGCGGCGTACCCAAGTGAGGATGTTGCACACACGGCTCTGCAGGGAGGGCGGCAGGCTTCCCGCGCGAGTGCTCCTGTTCTGAAAACGAGGCGCTCGATAACGGGTATGCCGCTGCCTCCTGCTGCGTCGAACCGCACGCCGCTTATCCAGGATGTGCTTGATCTGCTCCCCCCGGTGGCTGAGTTCCGCCGCCCACACGACCTGCCCGCTGACATCGTTGACCAGGGCGAGGCCGGTGGTCTTGCTGCCGGGGTCGATCTTGACACGCAGCGGGTGAAGCATGGGCTGCTCCACCGTGCGCTTAAGGATCAGCGTGAACGGGTAGCGCCGATAGACCGCCGCTTTACCCTGCTTCAAGAGCAGGCGGGCACACCCCGGAGGCACGGGGTCGAGCGGTTGCTTGTTTGTATCAAGGACCAACACCTGTGACATGCAGTTATTCCTTTCGGTCTGTTCTGCTCTTGCGAGCCTCCGCTTGCGCGGGTGATGCTCACCTCGTCAATGTTCCTGAGCGGTTTCATCTGAACAGCACGCCGGCATTACCCCCTCTGCTTGTTTGATGCTGCTCCGCAGTGGTCCAGGCTGGTGAAGCACCCGGACGTGCCTATGCATTCGCTCTGAACGTAGCCCCGTCAGCCTTCTTCCAAAGGAGAAGACCGGTGGCTGAGACTGGTCAAGAGTGAGGCTTCCTCTTCATATGAGCAAGCCTGCTCCCTTGTAGGGGGCGGGTTCCTGACTCACTACACTCCTTACATTCTTCAATGCTATCATATCGCTCGTGTAAAGCAACAGCATTGACGAATGCCTAAATTTCATTACAGTTCTCTGATATCGACAAAATGGCCGGCTATGGCAGCAGCAGCAGCCATAGCGGGACTGACCAGGTGCGTGCGTC
>DATMNR010000609.1:0-6433 GCA_035568795.1 Ktedonobacteraceae bacterium | reverse complement strand
AGGTAAGGCTACCGTAGCGTGAGCGCGAGCGGAAGCGGGGATAGCCAGACTGCTCACCTGCTTCACATCTGCGGAAATAGGCCGCAAACGCCAGATCAACCCGCTTGACCACATCCTGCAGGACCTGCGAGTTCATTTGGGCAAGTTCCGGTCGAACCTGCTTGCAGGCAGGCAGCTCAGCGCACTGCTGAGCAAAACCAATGGAAACGCCAGCCAAGCGAAACGCGTCGCGTCTTTCTTGTAGCGCGGCGTTGTACACTTCGCAGCACAGGGTAAGCCACTCGCTCAGGACGGCTTGCTGTTTCCTTGTTGGGTACAACCGAAACCGAAAAGCCTTATTCATAGAGATTCATTCCGATTGAGGCGAGCGAAACCGGAAATCGGCTATTCCCTTGCCACCACAAAAGAACGCGCTCCTCATCGCTATGGATCAATCAAAGCGGCTCCCGGGCGCTCTAGTTGGTTAGAGAACATGACATCGAAAGGATCGCAGGGTCGCCGTAGCCCTTGTACTCACCTTAACCTATGTTATAATACGCAAGGTTAACCTGAAACCTTTCTTCACCTCTAACAATTAGGGAGATTCAATATTCATATGAATGAACATATTCTTGTGTGTGTGGCGTGGCCGTATGCAAAAAGCTCCACTCATGTTGGTCAGATTGTTGGAGCCTATTTACCTGCAGATACCTTTGCGCGTTATCATCGTATGGCAGGGAACCATGTTCTTATGGTTTCTGGAAGCGATGAACATGGCACACCTATACTTGTTGACTCCGAACGAGAAGGCATCAATCCCCGTGAATTCGTTGCGCGCTATCACCATCAAATTTGTGAAGTATGGGATAGGCTGGGTATGTCCTGGGATTTATATACTGAAACTGGAACAGAAAACCACTATCGTATTACACAAGATTTCTTTTTAACGCTCTACGATAAGGGCTACATCTTCAAAGATTCCATGGAATCTCCTTATTGCCCTACAGACCGTCGCTTCTTGCCCGATCGTTATGTTGAAGGCACTTGCCCGCATTGTGGCTATACATCTGCTCGTGGTGATCAGTGCGATAATTGTGGTCGAACACTCGATCCCGTTGATCTGATCGCTCCTCGTTGTCGCCTATGCGGAAGTAAACAAGCCAGCCTGGAAATACGCTCAACGGAACACTTCTTCCTGGATCTACCTAAGTTGCAAGAGCCACTGATGGACTGGCTCTCAAATGGTAAGGATTACTGGCGTACTAATACTTTGGGATTTGCTCTGAACTGGCTCAAAGAAGGATTGCGTCCGCGGGCGATCACTCGCGACCTGGATTGGGGTGTTCCAATTCCGATTGATGGTTACGAGGATAAACGCATTTATGTGTGGTTTGACGCTGTTATTGGCTATTTCTCTGCATCAGTTGAATGGGCAGAAAGACGAGGAACGCCAGAAGCATGGAAGACCTGGTGGGTACCTGGTCAAGCGGAACCACCGGTAAAATCCTACTACTTTATCGGAAAAGACAATATTCCTTTCCATGCCATTATCTGGCCCGCGATGTTATTAGGCTATGGTAATCGTAATTTACCTTATGATGTACCTGCAAACGAGTTCATGACAATGAGTGGGGCAAAGGCGTCAAGTAGTCGAGGCAATGTTATATGGACAAAAGATGTATTAGATCAATATGATGCTGATTCGTTACGCTATTATCTTTCGATAACTGCTCCTGAAGGACGAGATACCGATTTTACGTATGAGGAATTGATCCGGCGAAATAATGACGAACTGGTAGCCACCTATGGAAACGCGGTACATCGCACGCTCACTTTTCTACAGAGTAAGTTCGGAGGCATCGTACCACAGCCACAAACCCTACGCCAGGCGGATCGCGAAATCTTACTAGAAGTGGAGCGAGGCTTCACAGTAGTAGGGAATAACATAGCGAATTGCCATTTTAAAGATGGTATTAACGCCGCTATGGCAGTTGCGCATGCGGCAAACCGTTACCTGGATGAGCAGGCACCCTGGAAACAGATTAAAGTAGATCGCGAAGCAGCAGGAACGACAATATATGTTATGCTTCAAGTATTGAGCGGTTTGCGGGTACTCTTCTGCCCATATCTACCATTCTCATCTCAAAAGCTACACCATTTTCTGGGGTTCGAAGGCCAGGTAGATAAAGTTAGGTGGGAACTTGCTGGAGTTCCAGAAGGCATGAAATTACCTGTTCCAACTCCATTGTTCCCGAAATTAGAAGAGTTCGCAATCGCCCAGTAGAATAGCAGTCTTTTCTACCCTGAAGTGGCTTCTCGTCGACCATCATCTGATGAGGGCTCGTCTGTTTGCGCACTATGCGTGTGACTATGGCGGATAGGTGTTTTCTTCCTATGATCGATGATAATATGTGTGATCTCATCGAGCTTTTCAGGCGACCATTCGGCAAAATGATCCCAGGCGCTTGTTTGCCAATCATCGACTGTCTTGGTAGTCTGAATCCAGGGAGGGAGATTCACAAGCAGGTGGTCTGCGAGTGAATTGACAAAGGGCTCATACGACCGTCGTATGTCGTAGAGATGTTGTTCAGCATCCTCACCATGGCGAAATTCTAACCCAACCTCGGTAAGAGCATCATGCATTCGTACAAAATCATCATGCGTGAGGCGACTGAGTTTGGGATTCACAGGCGGAGTCCCATAGATCTGAGCAAGATCGACTGCCGCGTGACGCGCGATAGCGAAAGTGAACCGTATTGTGGGCGCTGAAATGTCCTCGAAGCCGATGATGAGTAAAGCGCAGGTATCCAGGATGGTAGTTAAGGCAGCCAGCCATGACTGCCGTTCATGCTGGGAGCGATAATATGTCAAAACTGGATAGGAGAGATGACTTTCCAGCAATTCGGCACACCATCTTTCCCATTCACGCATGAACTGGATAAGTTCATCTATTTTCCGGTCTCTATAACTCCTGCGTAACAATTCAGTTGCGCACGATGGTGAGCCTGCACGCGCATCAAGCAGAGAGATATTGATCTCCCGGCGTGAAAAGGATTGATAGATTACAGGGACATAGCCAATAATCAAGGCGAGAAAGAGAAAGCCCATGCCGGCTTCTGCAATAGCGAGAAAGCGACCCATCCCCGTTAGTGGAGTGACATCACCGTATCCTAACGTAACGAATGTCGTTCCACTCAGATAGAGATACGTCCAAAACGACAACTGCTTCTCCGGTGCAGTCAATGGGTCACTTAGTCCCCATTGGAGAAGTGCGAAACCAAAGAAAAGCACTACAGCCCAGAAAACAAGCAAGACGATGAGCGATGCAGGACCATAGATACTCAGATAAAACTCGCGTCGATTCCCTGGACGTAACTTTTTTGCTATTGACGACCACAACGTCCAGGTCGATGCGTAGAAAAAACGCGACAGTCTGAAGCGCCTTGATACCCTGCGAGGCAAAACGATCGTCTCGAAACTGTCCTCCAGGATAGCAATGATTAAAATGATGCCGACGATGGTCGCAAGAATTCTCATGGACACTCCTTGATGCTCATCGCAATTTCTTTCCCATAAAAATAGCCACCTCATGCTCCACGGGTCCTGGTGGATAGAAGAGTTGATGGACACTCCATACATCTAAGCCATTACGCAAATAAAATTGTATAGCCGGGTAATTGACGTTCTGTGTCTCTAACACAATTGCCCAGCAGCCTCGATTGCGTGCCCAGTCTGATGCGCAATTGAGTAGTAACGAGCCAATTCCAAAACGACGGAACTGGCGACCGACAATGATATCCTCGATTCTCGCTACAGAACGCCATTGCTCTACGTTAAGCAAAACTGCTCCTGCTATTTGCCCCCCTGCCAGCGCAACATAACCTCCCTCCACACAACTCAGCCTGGTTTCAACTTCCTCAAGTTTATGCTCATATTCGCGAAAGCTTTTATAAAGAGGTGGGTCGACAGGCGTCTCCCAAAGCTCAAAAGCTAGTGTTGGTTTCTCCAGAGTTTGCGAGACATCATCGTTTTGCGACAAATTTCCATTTACACGTAAAGTATAGATTCTATCTGTCTCAAAACTGTAGTCAAGTTCGTGTAGAGCAAGCGCATCTGTGATGGCTACAGATCGTACATCAATTGCGGGCAGTGTTCCATCCATAATCTTCCCCCATTCACAGGGCTAATACATATTTTTTTCTTCCAGGGTTTCTAAGCTCCGTGCCCTATGCAACCCTAATGCTCTAACTACTGCAGGGGAAAATTAAATCCTGCTGCTTGTGCCCCAAGACAAGCAGCTCCAACGACACCAGAAAAATCTCCCAGTTTTGCCCGAATTATCTTCGTTTTTTGTCCTGGATCAGCCAATGCCGTAGTTCGAGCGCGATGAACTGCTTGCTCGAAGAGCAGGTCGATGGCTTCAACAACTCCTCCTCCTAAAATAATGCACTCTGGATTATAGAAGTTCATAACTGAAGCCAGGCCATATCCCAGAAAATCCGCCGATTCCGTAACAATTTCCTTGACCAGGGCATCGCCACGATTCAGCGCGCTAGCCAGTATTCCAGAACGAATAATGGTTTCTCCCTCCATCATTTGGAGTTCAGCTTCCACGGTTAGGATTGAATCACGCCCATGGTGAATTTCTGCCATAATTGCTCTTGTAATAGCAGTCCGAGATGCATACGCTTCTAAACAGCCGCGGCTGCCACAGGGGCAAAGGCGCCCACCTGCTTGAATGGTCATATGTCCAATTTCACCAGCCGTGCCTGTCAGGCCAGAATACAAACGACCGTTCTGTACAATGCCACCACCAATACCTGTGCCGACGAAAATAACTACAAAGGTTGAATATCCTCGACCCGCGCCATAAATATATTCTCCCAGAGCTGCCACTTCGACATCATTACCAACTGCGACAGGTTTCCCAAATTGCTTACCGAGTATATCAGCCATGGGCATATCTTTGACGCCAAGATTCGGTGCATCCACGACAACCCCATTTTTACGATCAATTTGCCCGGCAGCTCCAATACCAACCCCAATAATTTTGCTCCCGGCTGGTAATTTTGCAGATTCTAATGCGGCCGTTGACAAGTTTATTACGTGCTGTGATACATATTCCTGCCCCTTATCAGCACGTGTGCGCCTGCGTTCTGAACTTATTACTTCTCCTGTGGTAACATCCACAACAGCAGCCAGTGTTTTCGTTCCGCCCAGGTCAATACCTAAAGCATATACTTTCTGTTTTGCCATACGATACTCTCACTTTTTTGAAAATGGTAGGCTCAATCCTGGCTCAACGTCCAGGTCAAGTCCATGTTGCTCACCTCTCAGCAGGTGAAAAAATGCAGCGCTTGCAATCATTGCGGCATTATCGGTACAAAACTCAATCGCAGGATATTTAAGACTGATATCAAGTGGTCGCAATTCCCGCTCCAGACGTGCTCTCAGACTGACATTTGCAGCCACACCACCTGCAAGCACAACTTGCTTCACATGATATTCCTGTGCTGCATTACGAGTCTTTACCGCCAGTACATCTACAACAGCTTCCTGAAAACTAGCAGCTAGTAACTCAACATTCGCGCCACCTCTCTGTGCTGCCTGGAGGCCCATACGCGTGTACTGGCTGACCTGTTTGCCTGCATTTTCTGTCGAACGTGTGTTATGGATATTTTGCTCCCCTACAACACCTTCAGCCAGGTGAAGAACCGCTGTTTTCAGCCCACTAAAACTGAAATCATAAGTGCCGCGTAACCAGGAACGAGGTAAGCGAAAGGCGCTAAGTGCCTGTGTAGGCGATTTACCTTGTTGTTCCAATTCCTCCTGTGCATGTTGGGCGGCTTTCTGAATAGCCGGCCCACCGGGGTAGCTGAGACCTAGAATACGTGCTACTTTGTCAAAAGCTTCCCCGGCCGCGTCATCGCGAGTACGCCCCAACAGTTCGTATTGGCCATAGCCACGCACAAGTACAAGTTCACTATGAGCACCCGAGATAACCAGGCACATCGAAGGAAAGATCGGATCACCCTCTTGATACTCCCAATCAGAATCCTCCGATTCATTTGTAGCAATCTCAATTTTTCCTCGCAACCAGTTAGCATAGATATGCGCTTCAAGATGATTGACACCAAGAAATGGGAGATTGTGTGCCATAGCCAAAGCTTTGCCTACCGTAAGACCTACCAGCAGGGATCCAGCCAGACCGGGACCATACGTGGCTGCAATAGCATCGATGTGTTCCCATCCGCATCCAGCTTGTTCGAGCGCCATTTCTAACACTGGAATTATGGTAGTCAGTTGTTGGCGTGAAGCAACTTCTGGTACCACGCCACCGTAGCGATCGTGAATTTCAGCTTGCGAAGCTACTACATTTGAGAGCAGATAACGGCCATCTTTGATGACAGCTGCTCCTGTTTCATCACATGAGCTTTCAATACCTAATATGAGC
>DATMNR010000608.1:0-7077 GCA_035568795.1 Ktedonobacteraceae bacterium | reverse complement strand
ATCATATACTGTTAAACGATGTAACATGACAAAAAACAACATTAAGGCAATTGTTTGATAGCTGCTATTAGCTCTGTTGTTGAGTGGTGCGGTAGATAAGGTATGAGACGCACGCTCCCTCCATATTCCTGCACCACCTTTGCTTCAGGTAAACGATTCAAATCTGGGATGTTATTTTCTGAACCAGCATAATCGCCGCCTTTGACGTAAATCGAGGGTTGCAATAATGCCACCAGTGGGCCAGCGCTAGGTTCGGGAAATATTGTTACATAATCAATACACATGAAAGCTGCAAGGATTTTGGCTCGTTCATCTTCGGGTACGAGCGGCCTGCCTGATCCTTTTAAAAGTCGCACTCCTTCATCATTATTGAGAGCCAGGATCAAGAAATCTCCGAGCGCGCGTGCCTCCTGTAAATAACACACGTGACCCAGGTGTAACAGGTCAAAGCAGCCATTTGTGAAGACGCCACGCTCGCCTGCTGCTTGCCTGCGATGAACTTCAATGGCAAGCGTATCTTGATCGAGTATCTTCTTATGTGTTGCGTTTGTGATAGACATCGTCGTAATCTTCATTATCCTTAATTTGGACACAGTATAACATGTCCTTCAATTGCCCTTTGACAAGAAGTACCGGAATTTGCTCAGGTCGATATTACAATATGGTGTGCTAGCAAAACCCCTAGATTTCAATGTTTCGGATGATTTTTAGCCGCTTGCTTGTTGCAATTATGGAATCTTTCAGGTAGTATTTTTTAGAGTCAATGGGTTTGCTTATAAGGAAAACAAGATGCACAACACACGCGGGAAAGAAGGCTTTTTTCTCCTCGTCATGTGTTGTATGGTCATCTTTTTAAGCTCCTGTTCATCTCTTGACTCTGGCCAAACTCCTACTCAATCAAGAATTTCCATCCCTATAGGCGGCACTCTTTTCACCTACCGTGGTCACCATAACGGTATTTCCACAGTCGCGTGGTCTCCCAACGGCAAATATATCGCCTCAGCGGGTTTTGATAAAACCGTACAGGTTTGGAATGCTTTAACCGGTCAATTGTACACTGTCTATCGAGGGCACTCAAACTGGGTTACAGCGGTCGCATGGTCTCCCGATGGCAAATATATCGCTTCGGCGGGTTTTGATAAAACTGTGCAAATTTGGGAAGCCCTGACCGGGCAACACATTTTAACCTACCATGGTCACACAGATGTTGTGACAGATGTGAAATGGTCACCTGGTGGAAATTATCTTGCCTCCAGCAGTTATGACAAGACCGTGCAAGTCTGGAGTATAGAAGCTCATACCACAACACGTACAATTCTGGTATATCGCGGACATACCAATTGGGTCATGACGGCTGAATGGTCTCCCGATGGAACATTGCTTGCTTCGAGCGGCCTTGATAAAACGATACTGGTCTGGAATGCATTTACGGGTAAAACTCTGACGAGCTATCACGGGCACAATTCCATTGTGACTGGAGCAGTGTGGTCGCCTGATGGCAATCTCATTGCCTCAGTGAGTGTCGACAAATCGGTACAAATGTGGAATGCATTTACAGGCAAAACTCTCTGGATTGGATGCTGCCGTCTCGATTGGATAAATGGCATTACATGGTCACCTAACGGGAACTATATTGCTACAGCAGATACGAATAAGACGGTGCAGATCTGGGATGCCAGTACAGGCACTCCAATGAACACATATCTGGGGCATCATCGCGAGGTCGTTGCTGTTAGCTGGTCTCCCAACGGCAAATACATCGTATCAGGTGACGATGAAGGTATAGTACAGGTTTGGCGATCTCTATTGTAGAGATTGACAGCAATTATATAATTGCCTTCATCAATTCTTCTGGCGTATTGCTGGCACACCCTAAACGGCGTACAACAAGCGCGGCAGCAGCATTCGCAAGATAGGCAGATTCCGCAAAGCTTGCTCCAGCGGTGAGAGCCAGTGTAAAGGTCGCCGCTACAGTATCGCCAGCACCATTCGTGTCGACGACTTCGATACCATGATCTAATTGGTGTACTGGCAAATGCAGTGGAGGTTTATCAATCTCGAACAGGCTCATACCCTCTCCACCTCGTGTTATAAGAACGCTTCTGGCATAGCTTCTAGCAAGTAATTGTTGCCCTGCTTCTTCAAGATCAGCCTGTGAAGTGATAGCTCTACCCAGTGTTAATTCTGCTTCTGGTTGATTGGGTGTGAGAGCTGTGACGCCTTGAAAACGGAAAAGTGAGCCATGCGAATCCACTACAACCACTTTATTCAGTTCAGATGCCATAGGAATGCAGGTTTCAATAATATCAGGGCTAATCACACCATTCTCATAATCTGAAAGGACAATGGCATCGACTGAAGGCAGAATGTGCTGAATATAGTCGCAGATATATCCTTTGCCAGGCTGCTCTATCTCCGAGGTATCCACACGATCGATGCGCACAATATGCTGTTGTACAATCTGCGGACTGCCAGCAAGAATACGCGTCTTGGTGGATGTTGGACGGTGTGCATCGGTCACGAGTCCCTCCTGGTGCATTTCCAGATCAGCAATAGCACGACGCAAGCGCTGGCCTGGCAAATCGTCACCGACAACACCCGCAAGAAAAACTTCTGCACCAAGAGCGCGAGCATTGACAGCGACGTTGGCCGCACCACCAGGGATAGTGCGCTCCTCGTTCAATTCCAGGATTAAGACGGGCGCTTCGCGAGCGATACGTGTCGGCCTGCCGATAAGGTATTCGTCTGCGACCATATCTCCGATAACCAATACACGCTTATTTGCAAAGCTCGCTACAAGCGAATGCATGCTCGATTTGTCTATATGAAATTCATGCGTCACGCTTTTTACGTCCTCTCAAAAGCACCTGTATTAAGAAATGAGGTAATGCCAGCATGCGTTTCCAGCGCCATGGTTCGCGATACAGTCGATAGAGCCATTCCAGGCCCATACGTTGCATTACTTGTGGCGCCCGTCGTTGGCGTCCCGAGAGGAAATCGTATGCTCCACCGACTCCCATTGCGATTGCAGCTGGTAGACGAGAGAGATTGTGATATATCCAGAGATCTTGTGCTGGCGCACCATACGCGACACACAGTATATCTGCATTCGTCGCATGAATACGCTCGATAATGGCATCCACTTCGTCAGAGGCGGGTGAACCAGCATAAGCACCAGCTATTTGGAGTCCAGGGGCAAGCGCCTGCAAACGTTCTCCGGCTTGTTCGGCTATGCCTGGTGCAGCGCCAAGCAGATAGAGACGATAGCCCTTCTCAACACATCGTTTAGCCAACGCTACCAATGTATCGGTGCCCGTAATGCGTTCTGGAGTTGGGAAGCCCACAAAACGCGTTGCCCAGACGACGCCGATGCCATCGGCAACAGTGAGAGCAGCATGGTTGATGGCATCACGAAACGCGTTATTCTTCTGAGCAGCCATCACAAATTCGGTATTAACTGTCACGATCTGTTGGCATGGTAACGTGTCACCACTGGCCCGACGCGAGATGATTAGCTGATCAATTTTATCGAGTACCTGCAATTGAGAAACCCGGTCTACTCTCACACCAAGGACATATACTGACGCGGGTAAACTCTGTTGGGGCATAGAATCTAACTGTAACGACATACCTGTGTTTCTACCAATTGATTATTTCGACCTCTGTATTGGTTACTATAATATCCGGGCGCGTCTCTTCAATAAAACGCTGAACGTTTCCCAGGATTTGATCAATATGCTGACTACTATTGCTGACGCAACTCACGCCAAGTTTTGCGATCTGCCAATGGTCTTGTTCATCGACTTCCGCTATCGCTACATCAAACTTCTGGCGTGTCCTGGCTATGATAGAGTGAAGTACCTGGCGTTTATCTTTTAACGAGTGACATCCAGGTAAGTGTAACGTGATCTGGCTCACTCCAACTTTCATGCAGCAAGTATAGCATAGTTGATAAGATTCGACGCCTTCCAGGTAACTCTGGTAAAATGGGTTAAGTACAATAGCAAAAAAGGAGTATATTTTTATGACTGAAACGACCACATCAAGCGGAGGACGTCCGAGTTTGCCCATGCAAGGCATACCACAGCCGAGTCGGGATGAAGTGTTGAATCTGCCTCGCGTGCATATTTCTTCCCACCCGGTGATGGCGCATAAAATGACTGCGTTACGCGATAAAAACACTCAACCACCTGAGTTTTATCGCCATGTGAAGGAGATTGGCGCGCTGCTCGCTTATGAAGCAACAGCAACGCTCGCGCTTGAGACTGCTCCGATAGAGACACCGATGGGACCAATGATTGGTGAACGCCTGGCAGGTGGTATAGGAGTGACACCAATATTACGTGCCGGTCTTGGCCTGGCCGAGGGATTTCGAGAGGTTATCCCGGATGCTCAAATCTGGCACCTTGGCTTGCGCCGCGACGAACAAACATTGGAGGCGATGGAGTATTACAATCAACTCCCTCACCGTGTAGATTTGCAGGTCTGTTACGCGGTTGATCCTATGCTTGCCACCGGTGGCTCTGCAATTGATGCGATAAACGTGCTCAAAAGACGAGCCATTCCTCGTCTTTGCTATGTAGGCATTATCGCCGCTCCCTACGGTTTACTTAAGCTTTCTCAGACCCATCCTGATATTGATATTTATATTGCAGCACTTGACGAGAGTCTTAACGACGTTGGCTATATTCTTCCAGGGCTGGGTGATGCAGGAGATAGACAGTTTGGCACTTTTTAACCGGCTCAACATACCAGAAGATGCCTTGAATGAAACGAAGCATGAAGAAGGTAGGAGATGACTGTTCCATTCCTTCCACCTGATCAACCAGGGGACGACGAGGAAATAGCTGATAGCTTAGAAGCAGGGCAAGAACTCCAATCAGGAGAGCAAGCAACTGCGGAAGAGCAAGATTCTGACATAATCCAACTTCCACTAGAAGCGCAGGGAGAGACCAATGGGGGACCGCTTGGTTGTTGTCTGGGCGTGACTGTTGGCCTGCTACTTAGCCTGACGGTTGCTATTTTGAGCCGCCTATATGCTGATCCGCTTGCACAAGTGTTTCACAGCAGCCTCTCAATAAGTGTACGTATTGTCATGGTCATTTTCGCAATTGTGGCCGCGGTGCTTTGTGGCTATAGCGGCTGGAAAATCGGCAAACGTGTGTACCGCGAATATGAATTAAGCCCGAGACAGCAGAAGAAGTTAGCGCATCTGGAACAGAAATATCAGCAGCGCCAGGCGCAGAGACACTAGCCGTGTTCACAGCTAGTAGGTAAATCGGACACAAATTGCACTGAGAGTCCTGACTGCCCGTTACAAATTACAGAAGCCAAAGATTTTCATCACATTGAGCAGTAAATCAATGTCAAAGAAACCCGAGAGTATAGAGATAGTTTTGATAGCTCCGTGAGCAGGTCACGTTACATTTGAAAGAGGTATGTTATGCGGGTCGTCATTTTCTGCGATATGGAGGGTATCTCTTGTATCGAACATTGGGATCAGGTTTCAGCAGGCACCGCTTTTTATGAGCAAAGCAGAAAACTGTATACAGACGAGATGAATGCTGCTGTGCGCGGCGCGCGAGCAGCAGGCGCAAGAGAAATAGTTGTCGTTGATTGCCACGGAGCGGGCGGTGCGTATAGCTTCAAAAGCTTCATTCCAGAACAATTGGAATCAGGAGCGCAATACGTTTTCGGCTATACATGGGCAAGATATATCACTTCATTTGAGCAAGGTTGCGACGCGATCTTATTTTTGGGCGCTCATGCTATGGCCGGCACCCCTGATGGCGTCCTTTGTCATACAGTTTCTTCAGAGGCCTGGCACAATGCCTGGATCAATGATACGCTGGTGGGTGAAAGCGGTATTCTGGCAGCAGTCGCTGGCTGTTGGGATGTTCCAGCTATTTTTGTCTCAGGGGACGAGGCAACCTGCCGTGAGGTGACCGCGCTTCTAGGTGAAGATGTTGTGACCGCTCCTGTCAAGACTGGGCTGGGGCGCTATTCTTCAATCAACATGGCTCCCAAGGATGCATGTTCTTTGATTGAGATGCGAGTTGCGCAGGCAATCAGTATGAAGCATTGGCCTAAACCACTCAAATTTACGGCGCCAGTAACGTTTAAGGTAGAACTCGCTTCTCCGGATGGTGCTGATGATTTCAAGGGAAGAACAGGTGTGAAGTTTGAGGGTCCGCGCACAGTTGCTTCGACAGGCGAGAATTTTTGGGAAGCGTGGGATCAGTTTTGGTATAGGAATTAGGTCCGACCAATCATCTTAATCGCCTTTTAGAGGCATTTTATGAGATCAGACCAAGTTACTGCAAGTGGAAGTAATTGGCCTAGAGTGTCTAGTCGCAGAGTTTACTCGCCAAACACGCTAAAGAGGAACAGACCTACCTCGACAATAGCATTAGCCAGCTACTCACGTGACCAGAGGTATTTAGAGGCGAGACGAACTAGTACGATAATGCGACTGAGGCAAACGCACGAGGTGGCCACTGTCAGTCAGGAGCGGTGACTTGAGGATCCAACGCCACTACCCTCGCGACCTTTCTCCTGCATAAAGAAATTGATACCTTTGAATATCCAAAGAGTGACTTCAGGAACTTCATTGTCTCTCGAAGTACTCTGCAACATGTTCAGTTCGTTTTGCAGGTCTTCTACTAACTCTTACTTAATGGGCTGAAACTGTTTATTTGCATAGCAGACGTTCAGCACTAAGGTATCTACTCCGCGACCAACAATCTTGACTTCTAACACTGTTAAGTCTCCTTTTAATAATTGATAGGGATCTCCAGACTCATTATTCCAATAACGTATTTTCTAGCAAAGTATTGAGAAGATATAGAACGATATTCAATCAATGCTGTTGACAATAGTTGGGTTTGTGCTACCATGAGTCTTACATCATAGTTAACTAATTTGTTATAAGCCATATTCAAAGTGGAGAATGTTAATGCAGAATTATCGTTTTTTGAGAGACAATTTGATAGCATCTACGAGTCAAATATTCATCTCAAGAGGACGTGAATATGTACTTGGTGGCGAAATTGGAAATGGTGCTAGTAGGAATTGTTA
>DATMNR010000607.1:0-4635 GCA_035568795.1 Ktedonobacteraceae bacterium | reverse complement strand
CTCATATGGTACTATGATATCCAGGAGAACTAGAACGATACACACGACATAATTTTTCTAGAGCAGTGCTTTTACGCAGGAGTAACGCTATGAATCAGGCTACTTCGACCCAGGCTTCTCGGAGAAAGAACAAGCAGAAGCCATCTGAAGTCGACACGCATGTGCATGGACGTCGACTTTTGCTGGCACGAGCTGTCTGGGCAATCCTTATCATTCTTACTCTAAGTATATTCGCTGCTTGCCTGCCTATCTATTATTCACTCCTCCAAACGACGTGTATAGGTGCAACCTGTGCTGATAAGCAACTTACCCCTGCTACAGCCCAGACGCTTCAGCATTTAGGTATTTCCCTGGGTCTGTATGCCACAGCCAACCTGGTGCTGATGCTAATTTGGGCATGCACCTGGTTCGTGGTAGGCGCCATCATTGCCTGGCGTAAGTCGAACGACTGGATGGCACTATTGGTTGCTTTCTGGCTGATACTACAGGGAACGACGAACGCCACGTTGACAGTGGGTGATAGCCAGTCAAGCTGGCATTGGACAGCCTTATTTTTCAATAACCTGGCTTTTCTCTTCCTTGATCTCGTTTTCTTTCTCTTTCCTGATGGGAGATTCGTGCCGCGTTGGATGCGCTGGGTGATGTTGACGCTTGTAGTAGGAAGCGTTCTATCTTTTCTCTTCCCTGATCTGGCCTTTCTTATGATTTTTTCCCAGACTGGCGGTTTTATCGGCGCTATCTTCATCATAATCACCCAGATTTACCGCTATCGTCGTGTTTCCACCGCTGTCCAACGTCAACAGACGAAATGGGTAGTGTATGCACTCACAGTGACACTTGTTTGTGATCTCATCGTAGCTTTGCCTGTCTTCCTTTTCCCTTCTGTAAGCTCCACTCAGTTCGGCGTTTTCTATGGTTTATTCTTCGAAACTGCCATTACCTTCTTTACCTTTCTCATTCCAATCGCATTTGGGGTTGCTATTCCGCGCAACCGGTTGTGGGACATTGATATCATCATCAACCGCACGCTAGTATATGGCACGTTGACCGCTATCCTTGCCCTCATCTACTTTGGTCTTATCTTCGCCTTGCAATTCCTGCTCCGTGGGATCATCAACCTGAATAACGATGTCGCCATCGTCGTTTCTACGCTCGCTATTGCTGCGCTCTTCCAGCCTTTACGCCATCGTATTCAACGGTTCATCGATCGTCGCTTCTATCGCAGCAAGTATGACGCTGCCAAGACCCTGGAGGCGTTCAGCGCAACGTTACGCAATGAGGTCGATTTGAACCAGTTGCGTGAGGAGCTTGTAGCTATTGTCCAGGAAACGATGCAGCCCAGCCATGTCTCACTATGGTTGCGCAAGAGCGATAACGAGAGGAAACCAAACACGCTGCTGTAACGAAACATATGAAAGCACCATATGCTATCCCAGGCAACTCATTGGAAAGGGCATGCCGATGATGGGAAGCATCTATAATCTCCTTATCTAACCTCTTCTTTTCACATGTCCAAAATCTGCCGTATAATAAGCACAACGTCATCACTCAAAACCCTCGATACTCATCCCAATAATTTGCCCATTGAGCCTACGCAATTTATTGGTCGCGAAAAGGAAGTGGCTGCCGTCATTGAACTATTGCGCCGCCCGGAAGTGCGGCTGCTGACCCTGACTGGACCCGCTTGAGTAGGGAAAACGCGCCTGGGCTTGCAATTGGCTGCTGAACTATCTGATATGTTTGCCGGTGGGGTATTTCTCGTACCCCTTGCCCAGGTGAGTGATCCCGAGCAGGTTGTGCCTATCATCGCCCAGACGCTGGGAATCGGAGAGGCCAGCGATCAACCCCTGTTGCTACTTTTGCAAAGTGCATTGCAGGAAAAGCGCATGCTGATCGTTCTGGACAATTTTGAACAGTTGGCTATAGCAGCTTTGCAAATAGCAGAGCTTCTGGCCGCCTGCCGTCAGCTCAAGATACTCGTCACAAGCCGTGTAGTTCTACGTGTGAGAGCTGGGCGGGAGTATATGGTACCAGCGCTCTCGCTACCCGAAAATAAACGTCTACTCGACCCGGCGGCCCTCTCACAATATGAGGCGGTGGCGCTTTTCATCGAGTGTGCCAAAGCAGTCAAGCCCGATTTTGCAGTGAACAACGCGAACGCGTCTGCAGTTGTCGATATTTGTGTCCGGTTGGATGGCTTGCCACTGGCCATCGAATTGGCGGCTGCACGTATCAAATATTTCCCTCCTCAGACGTTACTTACGCGCCTGAAGCAAGGTCTCTCAGTCCTCGCGGGAGGCGCATATGATCTGCCTGCGCGACAACAAACTTTGCGAGGTGCAATTGCCTGGAGTTATGATTTGCTTTCACCCGGTGAGCGAGGAGTTCACAAGGGGAATTGAGAGAGGATATCTGTGCTCTCATCTGGCTATGCACGCATGATCGGCGCGAACATGGTTTGCCGCATTCGTCTCATGGAGAGATCACGCTGCGCCCTGTACCTGGACAAGCGTCGCGAGCTTGGTATCCCATCGCCATGCCGCCTCTTGCCCCTGTAAATGCACTCCCCCCAGCCAGCGATCAATACCGCTCCTGCTCTTGATCCAATCAGCCTGCCCAACCAGCGCGTTCTGTCCCACCTCTGTCAGGGCAAGCACCTGTTCTCGAAAGGCGGGATCGTGGGAATCGTCGGTAGGCAAGGAAAACGTACCGCCATCGGCGCGTTTGAGGAAGGGCTTTCTCCCAGTACACAGGCCTGAGAGGTAGAACCAGAAGGGGGTATCTCCCAGGAACGGGCTTTCCTCTTGCTCCTGTGTGGCGCGGAAGATCGCTAACGGGGTGTGAACACCTGAAGCCACGACTTCGAGGATCTGGCGTTCCGTGCGAGACAACCCCCCTTGCAGCGCGGGAAATTGCTCAAGATGTCGCAGGAGAGCCGCCTTGAGAAAGGGCAGCGCGGACGTATCCTGTTGCAGGAAAGCCTCGAGCGCTTTTGGATCAGGCGAACAATACGCCTTCCAGGCTGCGCTTCCCAGCGTGAATATTTCCTCAGTCAAAGGACGGCGTGTTTCGTACAAGGAGCGTAACTGGCTGGCATTCAATTGCCCGAGACCAAAAAAGTGGGCGATGCCTGGAAACGCATTGATGCAAATCAGACTGATGGTGGAAGGTGTGCGATCCTGGTGCGAGAACCAGTCCAGCAGTTGGATCAGCTGTAACTGGTCGTACAGATCGTGCTCAAACCAGAGAATCACTTCCTGATGTGCAGCAAATTGAGCCAGCGTTGTATCCCTGGACAGAAAGTCAGCCAATATCTCTTCATAGGGACCCAACGCACAGTCGGCCAGAAATCGCGCACGTAGCTGGCTCATCTGCCCAAGCGAAAGACCTGCCGGCGTGGGACCTTCATGCAGGATATCCTTCCAAGTCACAATAGCTCCTGGCAGACCTGTTTGCCGGAGCGTTCCCCCGACACTGTCGCCGTTGGTAATATGCAGCATAGGTCCTCCTTGTCTTTGCAGCATGAGCCGCCTCGGCGCATGCAAGAGCGCTTTGTGCCTTCGCAGTCTTGGTATGAGCATCGAAACATGTTCCGCGATGGCAGTGCTGATCAGATCGCTAAGCGTAGGTATCCACAAGTGCAGCACCCCTCTAGTCCCGCTCCGTTGATAAGCGACGCGACAACAATCAAGAAACACCTGGGTCATCTGCGCACCATACTGGTGCCGAAAAGCCGCTGGGTAGGCTCTGAGAAGCAGTTGGTACAGATGCTCCGAGACTGCGACGATGCGTTTTGAAGCGTCAGCCATTAGCAGCCTCCCCCGCTGGTTGTTGGTTCTGGGCGAGGCCTCCGTTGTTTGGCCCTGGCAACCTGGAGGACTTGCTCCAGGCGTTCTGTCTCGGCTGTGAGGACGCATTGACCAAAGTCGGTGAGCCGGTAGTAACGTCGTCGTTGATCGTCGAGTGCCGGATCAGGGCGTTCATCCCACTCGATAATCAATCCCTGCGCAAGCATCTGCTTGATCGAACGGTAAAGCGTTCCTGGCCCCAGGCGTAATTTCCCCTCAGTGTAGCCGTTCACTTCCTGCATAATGCCGTAGCCATGATGGTCACCCCCGACGAGTGACAGCAAGATATGGAACACCGCAGGCGTCAATGGTAAAAGGAGGTCCGGGTCCCGTTGTCTGGTTTGCATCATACGTTCCTGCTTTCGAGAACTATCCACATTGGATATATCCAATGTGGATAGTATAGCTGTGCATCCCTGGTTTGTCAAGCGCCGGAGGGCAATGTCCTTCCTGCTTCTACGCTGGATGCTGGGGGCGCTGGATTGAAGTGGGTTGCGAGAATTGGTAAGCTGTTCCGAATTGCGCATCTATTTTTGTCGCAATGAGTACTTTCCATAGATCTAATCCCTCATGTACATCGATGTCCTGAATAGTTATTCGGATAGGCTCTTAAATTACATAGGCTATAATCAAGCCACGGCCTACGTGCTCAATTTGTTGGGACAGATACACCTGGTGCAGGGAGAACAGGGACTTGCTCGCGAGTTAATCGAGGAGAGCGTGGCGCTCAACAAAGAGGTAGGTGACCGGGCCGCGACAGCCGAGTCACTTATGAGTCTTGCGCGTG
>DATMNR010000606.1:0-4612 GCA_035568795.1 Ktedonobacteraceae bacterium | reverse complement strand
AGAAGACCTCCTACCGAGGCTGGCAGAAACGCTACGGCAAGAGCGTGGGAATGCGTGCTCCAGGGATGTTGATAGCACACCTCAAGCGCACCGGGGCCTCGTACGGGCGGCACCCTGCACGAAGTTCCTACACGCAAGACGAAACTGTCCCAATACTGTCACGGATGCGGCGAGTTCGTCAAAAAACCGCTTTCGCAGCGTTGGCACCGGTGCCCGTGCGGTATCGGGCCGGTGCAGCGCGACCTGTACTCCGCGTTTCTGGCCGCCTATCTCGATCCAGCAGATCCCTTCCCCTCGTGTGCCCAATTTGTCGTTCCCTGGGTGGGTGCGGAGGCGCGCCTGCAGGCAGCACACGAGCGAGTCAAACAACGCGGCGTGTGAGGGGCAGGTGCTGCCCCGAAGCATGGGTATCCCTCGTGCCGGAGCGCGTCTGCCCAAAAGTCTGAGTGAAGCCACACAAGAACTGCTGTTCCTCTCGCGTGAGAGGAACAGTAGAAGCGTGGAAGCGCCGCCCAGAACCCCCCGTGCGTGAGCCGGAGGAGTCTTCAGGTTGTTAACGTTGGCTCTGCTATCTCTGGTTGTACCTCTGTTGTCTCAACGCCCGCTTTTTTGCGATGCCGTAGCAGGAATGCGAGCGAGTAGAACACAATCACCAGTACAAGGAGCATGCGATAGCCATAGAGCATGCTCAAGTACTCCATTCCACCTCCAACCATGATACCTAGCAGGTTAGAGGCAAAGGCGATATCCGCGGCCTCGCTATCCCTGAATGAGTTGGTGAAGATGATATTGGCCAGGAACACAGGTGCGAAAGCTAATGCGCTTGCGAGGAGATAGCGCGCGACCAGGTTTCCCAACAACAGGGTTTCGGGTGGAAGCACGATATTGAGGACAAGTATGCCAAACAAGAGTATGTAAAACACGCCGATATGTTTAATTTTGAAACGCCTGTTTACCAGTATTGCCAGGAATACACTGGTCAGAATGGCAAAGAAGACTAGCGAGTTGACCAGCCAGGTGCTGCCGAAAAGCAATGAGAAGGTGGTTAAACTCTTTACCTCGAGTAGCATGAATGCGACACCCAGGAAGAACATGTGCCAATCGAAGCGACGTATGACTTTGCGCGGCGCGAATATCAGAACGCCTACAACAGCAAAGATGGCGACCATGGCAAGACCGGCAACATATAAAAGTGGGAAGCTCCGGTCAACAAGATAAAGGAAGGGCCAATCATCGGTGGCGGGGGTAGCATTGGTGAGCTTATAATATCCCTGACCGAGAACCTGGAGCTTTCCAGTTCCAGTTGGGGCGTGTTCATGGTAAGGGCCGAATGTGCCTTGCGGAATTGTGTTCAACCGTGGCCCCTCCATGATCACAGCCGCATCACCCCAACCCGCGTACGTGGTGACGAGTGGCTGCTGATTATCGAAGGCGTGTCCAGCCATATCGGCCAGTTTTTCCACCAGCCATGACTCGCGGTAGTAATTATACATCACCATAACGCCATTATTGGTCAATCGCGAACGAGCGGTCTTAAATGAATCCTGTGTCAGCAGAAAACTTTCCAGGCGTAGACTTGTGTTACTCGATGTAAGAGTAAGAGAGTCTGGTAAGGCGAAAATGATCAGGTCGTACTTATCCGTTGTATTCTCTAGAAATGAGCGGCCATCGTTGACCACAGTGTGTACGCGAGTATTGCTATAGGGATGGTCAGGGTTGAGTTGGACGCCGAGTTTCAGGATTGTAGGGTCGATCTCAACTGCTGTGATCGAATTGACTCCTTCGTGTAACGCGATATCGACATCGGATCCGGTCCCTGCACCAAGAATCAGCGCATTGTGGAATGTTTTGCCAGGGAAGATTTGGTAAACAAGCTTATAGAAAGGTTCTTTATTTTTCCAGGGAATCATGGCCTGGTGCCCACCAGCATTATTCACATCGACGATATACCCGGCTGGTTGCGTTGGAAAAAGCACGATTTTGTAGTACGGGGACCAATAGGCGCCACGACCTAGTCGCCAGGTAATGACTACAGTCACAAAAAAAGTTATAGCGACGAACGCGATTGTCTTTCTGGTACTGAGCAGCATGATTGGAATGCTCAAAAGAGCGAACCAGTAAAGCGGTGGCAAGGAAAGGAATGCAATAATGGTGAAACTGGCAATCCCTGCCAGGCTGCCAATGATATCAAACGTATAAGCGCTCAGAGGTTTTACCTGCGAAAACAACTGACCCAGCGAGCGACCAAGAGGAATGAAACAGAGGGCGACCATGCCAAATATGAGCGGCAAAACGAAGAAGTTCTCTGTGCTCCCGGTTTGATCAGCGCCAGGTACGTAATAGATCACATCGTTTGTAGTAATATGCAGTTCAAATCTGTTTAAGCCGACGATAATGACCATGGCCAGTACGAGCAGTGGGAAAGGTGGATACCAGAATCGCTGACGACGAGCTGTAAGCATGCCTAGACCAATACCCAGGAAAGAGGCCAGCAGAATGAAGTTATTAAAATAGCTCAAGTAGCGAACATACGATGGGACCCAGCGAATACAGAGCAATTCGAAAAAGAGCATCGAGAAAGAGACAAGAAATATTCTTGCGCGAGGATCTTTGATAAAAAAATTTTGGGGGGTCTCGTCACGCAGCCACGACAAGATTTTTGTGACATTGGATGGACTTGAAAGTGCCTGGGTGTTTGATTGACTCATTAAAACCTCCACGTCTAGTAATGAATAGAAAAGATTGTGCTATACATACCCCGTCATGCGGTTCCAGGACAATTCGCTGCATACTATCATCAAGTTTGGACAGGACCGTTTCTGAGAGTTTATTTACGATAAAACACGTGCAAAATATGAGATTTGTCTTTTTCAACTTTAACATATCCCTATTTTAATTTAAACGAAGAAATAGAGAGAAGGTGACACAGTATACATTTTGGAGAGACTTATGGGTAAGTAGGTAAGAAGAATCCACTTGACAATCCCACGTTGAGAGTGCTATTCTGTATTTGCAGTCTCAAGTGGAGACTGCTAGCAATCATCATTGACAAACGACGTATCATAAGAAAAAGCTTCATGTTTTGAGGATGTATCAGTAAATGATACCATTTAGCCAGCGCAAGCAGCAAATACTGCGCGCGCTCGTTGAGGAATATATTCACAGCGCAACACCAGTTGCATCCGAAACACTAGTGCGCAAATATGCAATGAACCTCAGTTCTGCAACAGTTCGTCACGAATTGGCTGGACTGGAAGAGGCACATTTAATTTACCAGCCTCACACCTCTGCAGGTCGAGTACCTACCGACCTGGGGTACCGTTTCTTTGTAGAGCATCTCATGGAAGAATCTGCGCTCTCACTTGATGAACAGCGTCTTATTCGCCATCAGTTCTACCAGGTACAGGATCAACTGGATCAATGGGTACGATTGACGGCTTCTGTCATGGCTCGATTACTGCATAGCGCGGCGGTAATGACGCCTCCGCGTGCTGATGTAGGACGACTAAAGCACTTTGAGGTTTTATCAGTAACCGAACTCTCTGCACACCTGGTACTGGTGTTGGAAGATGGCACGGTGAAACAGCAGAGATTGCTCCTGGAAACTCCCATTGATCAGGAAGAGTTAAGCGCATCGTCGGCGCGTTTGAATAAACTCATACAGGGTAGAAATGGGAAGCAGGTGGAAGCTCTGCTGGAACAATACGATTTTTCGGTAATAGAGTATTTGATCTGTACCACTATTGTTCGCATTCTGGAACAGCACGGCGATCCCCTGGGCGATGTTTTTTATCGTGAGGGTGTGTTAAATATCCTTGAACAGCCCGAGTATAGCCGAATGGGACCTGAAGAAGAGCGTAGTGAGCGCGTGCGAAAGGTGATGGAAGTGCTTGAACAGAATCGGTTCTTGCCGGCACTCGCATCACACTTGCGCGAAACCGACGGTGTGCAGGTGCTCATCGGTGGTGAAAACCAATGGGATGATATGAAAGATGTGAGCCTGGTGGTAGCGCGTTATGGTCAAGAAGGTAAAATTGGCGGTTTATTGGGTGTGATTGGCCCAACGCGCATGCAATATGGGCGTGCCATTGCTGTTGTGCGCTATATGACACAGGTAATGAATGAACTGCTTGCTGAAGTATATGGATTCGAAGAGTAGTACACTGCAGGTTATCCTGCACAAACGACAAAATAAAATATCGTAATAGGAGGCAAATGTGCCAAAGGTTATTGGAATCGATCTGGGAACGACAAACTCTTGCGTTGCTGTTATGGAAGGCGGAGAGCCCGTCGTCATTCCTAACGCGGAAGGCGCGCGTACCACGCCTTCGATTGTGGCTATGAACAAAAGTGGTGAGCGACTTGTTGGTGAAGTAGCAAAGCGTCAGGCTGTGACCAATCCTGAAAATACTGTCTACTCAATCAAGCGTTTTATGGGCCGCAAGTACGACGATCCCGAAGTGGATCGTGATAAAAGGCTGGTACCGTATAAAGTTGTCAGAGCCAGTAATGGCGATGCCTGGGTAGAGGTTCAAGGCAAACAGTATAGTCCGCCTGAAATCTCTGCGATGATCCTGCAAAAGCTCAAAACTGATGCCGAGGCGTATCTTGG
>DATMNR010000605.1:0-11026 GCA_035568795.1 Ktedonobacteraceae bacterium | reverse complement strand
AGTCGTTTGTGAATATGGCGGCTGATACTGCTGGCGAGGCTCTGATCGAGATTGCTACAGCAGTGCGCCGTTACAAGAGTGAGTCCAACATCTCGTTGGGGGCCGAGTTGGAGCGATTGCAACTGGCAACAATTGATGTCTCTGTCGCACGAATGTTGCAGGAAGCCAGTGTAGATATTATGAGTGTTACCCGTGCCAGGCAATTAATGGTGAAAGAAAGCCTGGATGATGATATTGAAGAGGTGAAGGCAGAAGGAAATATAAAGGTAGGGCTGGTACGGTAAGTGCTACAAAAGATCCTGGTAGGTAGGCGATGAGAAACAAAGGTATACTATGTGCGATCAGATTTCCAAAAACCTGATCGCACATACATGTAGGTTAAGCTGCTCTAATAAGTGGGACTTCGGCTATTGTACTTAACAATTGGGCGACTTGCTTCACGAAATCCTGCTCATTATCCCAGTAGTTGTGGGCCTGTAGTCCTCCACCATGGCTATTATGAACATTATCCACAGGGATATCATTGATTTTGATCCAGAACGGCTCCTTGTCACCGAGATCAATACATTCGAATAATGTCTCGTCCGATGGAACTATCTTATCCCCTATTTCCCAGGATTTGGGTGGGTTCAGCGGGTCGGCTACAGGGTCGCATCGATCCCAGAAATTAAACCAGGACTTGAACCGATAGAGAGACTGGATCTCATGTCCCCAATGAAAGAGATCAGCATACTTGCGCAACGGACTACCGGCTGTTATGAAGATTTTAATTTTCTTCGTGACCTGTTCGGGAAGATTACGTAAGACATCGAAACCTACTACTGTCCCGTTACTATGTGTGTTAAGAACAATGTTCTCGACATCGTCACGAAAGGCAATGCGCGTGAGCGCTTCGTACACAAAACTCCTTACGCGCTCACGTTCCTCGTTGTGACAAACATAACATGCTACATCGTCCTCAATGTTTCTTAGTGCAGCCAGAATACCAGGTTGTGGCGCAGGTGCAGCCTGTCCCTGGTGTCCCAGGTGTTTGACAGATCTAAACCCCAGATTGGTACGCGGGCGAGAGCTGACAGGTTCTTGATCAACTTTGGTATGGTTCCCAATTATCGCCAGCCCGTCAACCACAGCCATATGCAGTAACCCTGTAACACTGCCATATTGTGAAGCAGAAGCAAGGGACGTCTCAAGTGTTATCATTGTTGCGCCCATCTCGGGTCCCATCGGTTCCAGGTTTGAGTAGACGAGTGCGATATGCGAGATGGATCCATCGATGGAATCATCTGCAAAAAGGGAGGCATCTGTAATATCAATGTTCTGCTGGTCGTTGCACCAGACACCGAGACGTTTCAAACCCTCTTCACGCGTTGGCTTTCCTTGCGCATCAGGATAGCGGCTTTCCACATAAATTGCACCATCATCACCAGGCTGAATGCGTCCTTCTCTACGATTGGGGTCATCACTGAGTAATGTACCAAGACACTTTTTGAGATGCTGATGTAACGGGTCAGCATAACCTGAATTCAGTACTCCTGGCTTAGGTGGTTGCTCAAAACCAATACCATGAAGGGTTACCAGGCAAGTAATCTTTGAAGCCATAGCTTCTTTCCTCCACCTCTTTGCTGTAAAGCAAGAATCAACTACATACGGTTCGCCTAACATTTGGAGGAACATACGGATTTCAATGTACGTGAACATAGAGAGCCGCCAGCAAAATTTTGATGTCCAACCCTACGGGCGCTCATGGTTGCTGGAGCGGGTCCTCATTGATGATAATGTGAGAACGTTCTCACATTATCATCAATCAATTCATAGACGAGGCACCTGGAGAATTTTTGCGGATGAATTGGTTTTACTAGAAATGTTATCTTCAATTTGGAGGGAAAATCTTGAAAGGACTTTATTCTGTGTCATTGCAAATTTAGGCTGTGATCTCCAATAGATCCTTTAAAGTCTGCAGGTCATTTGCAATCTGGCGATTGATGACTCGTGTGATCACTGTCTCTGCAAATCCGAGATAACCGCCTGTGAAATGAATAATTTCCTCCACTGAGACATTTGTGCCGCTACCTTCCAGTGGTTCGAGTTGATAGCATATGAGGCTTGGCGCGACACTCGTGATGCTTTTGAAAGACAAGTAGCGATCAGGCACGCACTCGACAATCTCATATGTCGAATCAAACCACCTTCCCAAAATGCGAATCGTACATCGTACTGTCGTTCCTACTAGCATGTCTCCAGATGAGATTTTCCTGGCAGAAATGACAACGCCCGACCAGTCAGCTAGATTCTCGAGGTTGCTCAAATATGCAAAGATTTCCTCGGCAGGAAGATTGACGAAAACACTTTGCTCGACTTTCATCTTATTCAAAGAAAATCTGCTCCTTGTTATTTCAAAGACAGGATAAAGTATCTAGGAAGAGTATACTCTATTTAAACTCTGCTGGCACTACTATGTGCGTACTTGTGGTCCCTTGGCGAAGGAATGAATGTAACATTTTCAACAATTATAGAACCAAAAAGCTCCATGAGAATAGAACACATTTTATTTTCAACACTAAGCTCAAGATATTCATTTGGATCTGCGAGTGATGCACAAATCTGATTATCACATTGGGCTTGAATCTGGATAAAACAATGTTGCAGTCCCATTTGCATACGAGGAGAAAAAATAATATTCACATCCACCATTACCTCGTCAAAAAAGTCAAGGAGTAACTGACTGACAATATTTTCAATCATGAGTTCGTTCTGAACGACTTCATGAGAAAAGACTTCGAAGAACCTGTCATAACACTGCATGTTCGCCTGAAGAGTGCTCATAAGCTAATTCCTTTCTCTTGATTTCTTTCATTCATATTAAGTATACTTAGTGTGGTTCTGCTTTCCCTGGTTCTGGTAACTCAAAGTCCACTTGATATCCATGCAAAAGTTGTTGAGAGATTTGATGTTGTCCGGGAGGAGTTTACGTGAGAGGTGGAGTGCATATGAATACTATGGCGTTTGGTGAAAGGGTACAGGAGTACCTTCGGGCAAGTGGCTATTCACAGAAGGAACTAGCTGAGGAGATTGGATTGCACCCCAAGGTGCTCAGCCGAAAGCTACATAATAGTGGAAAGGCACACCTTACTCACCTCAACGTTCATCGAATAGTCATTATCTTAGCACGATGGCAGGCGATTTCTTCGAAGGATGAAGCAATCCAACTTCTGGAACTGGCGCACATGCGGCCAAACTATTTTAGTTCGGAAGATTGGCAACGACCTCCTCTTAATCAGCTTCTCGCGAGAAGCACGCAAAATTTTGTCTCCACCAACTCTCGCACTTCCATATATTTCCCCAAGCATAATCTACCTGTCCCAAATACACGGCTCATTGGACGAGAATGGGCCGTGGAGCGATTGACACGCTTATTAGAGAAGGAAGAAGTCCGTCTTTTGACGCTTGTTGGTGCAGGTGGCAGTGGCAAGTCGCGTCTGGCATTACACCTGGCAAGGTTAAAGGTCGAAGATTTTTCGCACGGTGTTTGGTATGTGTCTTTAACCAGAGTAGATGATCCTGCACTCGTGCCTATGAGTATCATCCAGACGCTGGGCGTAAGGCACTCGCCTGACATTTCTATCATGCAAAACCTGATCTCTTATCTTCGAAATAAAAAGCTCATGCTTGTGCTTGATAATTTTGAGCATGTAGGAGAAGCGAGAATAGTAGTGGATGAGATGTTGGCAGCAGCACCAGGTCTTAAGGTGCTGGTTACCAGTCGGGTAGTGTTGCGCTTGTATGGGGAATACGAGTTTCATGTCCCTCCTCTGGATGTACCTGATGTAGGGATTGAGATTAAAACAGAAAAACTTTCACAATACGGCGCAATCCAACTCTTTGTTGAACGAGCACATGCGATCATATCTGATTTCACTTTGACTACTGCAAACGCATACAGCATTGCGCAGATATGTGCTAGGGTTGATGGCTTACCACTTGCGCTTGAACTGGCGGCTGCCCGTGTCAAGTTGCTGCCGCCAGATGTATTATTGCAGATGCTTTCAGAAACCTTATTAGGTGTGCTGACTGGAGGAGCAATGAATTTACCCAGCAGGCAGCAGACACTGCGTAATACTCTTGATTGGAGTTACAATCTGCTCTCTTCGATTGAGCAAGACTGGTTTCTCCGCCTGGGTGTATTCGTTGGAGGCTGGTCTCTTGAGGCAGCAGATGCAATGATACAGAGTGTAGATGCAGATCAGAAAACTCTCTCCTATCCAGCGCTCGTCATGCTTGAGCAGTTAGCGGACAATAGCTTACTGGTGCGATTGCCAATCATGGGAGACCAGGTATATTTTACCGTATTGTATACGTTACGCGAATATATGCTCGAAAAGTTATCTACCCAGGGATTGTATGAACAGCTGAAAGACTGGCATGCCAGCTATTATTTACAGGTCGTTGAGGAGGCCGAGATAGGTTTGAGGGGCCCGCAACAGCTTCTATGGCTGGAACGTTTAAAAGCAAACCAGGATAATATTCGTGCAGCTTTAGAGTGGTCGCTTCAAAGAGCTAAAGCTGGAGCGAGCATAAACTCGCCTTCAAGCGAACAGGGAGCAATATCAGCGATTGAACTGTGTCTTCGCCTGGCCGCTGGACTCAGACCTTATTGGGAATGGCAAGGATACCTGACGGAAGGGCGTACCTGGTTGAGAGAAGTACTGGAAGTTTTGCCTCAGAATGAAGAGAGGAAATCCGTACTTGTAGCACGAGCAAAAGCCTTAAGTGTGAAATCTCGCCTTGCCTGTTTGCAAAACGAGCAAATCAGGGCAGCGGAGCTCGCTGACGAAAGTATCGCTTTATGGAAGCAATTGGATAATCCTGGTGGACTGGCAATGGCTATGCTTCACCGGGGTTGGGCTGCTCATGCCATGGGTGAATATCAAGAGGCAAAACGTGTGTATCTAGAAGGTATACAACATGCCTCCCAAATAAGTGATAGATGGCTGCAAGCTCAATTGCTCTTTCATCTGGCTGCGGCAGAGGGGTTCATCTCTGATTTTAAGCAAATGCGAACGTATTATGCTCAGAGTAAGGAGCTATTTGAACAAGTAGGTGATACCATTGCTGTCGCTGATTTGTTGAAAGATCAGGGTGGGATTACGATACTAGAGGGCAATTATGCAGAGGCTATTGATTACCTTGTGAGAAGTATTAAGATGTGCTTCAAATTGGGCCACAAACAATTTGTAGCAACTGGAATGGGGTCATTAAGTTTTGCGGTAGGATTACGCGGAGAGCCAGAACCTAGACAGGCAAGCATACTTTCAGCACAATTGGGGGGTGCGGCTGAGAGCTTGATGGATGAAATTGGTCTGACGCCCTGGACGAAATCCAGTCGGCTTGTACAAATGGCACGACAATTTATTCGCTCTCGTGTTGATGAAGAAAGCTGGATTATTGCCTGGGCCGAGGGAAGGGATTTCACTATCGAGCAGGCTGTTGATCTGGCTTGCCGACTAGCATAATCTACAATAAGAAACAAGCTTCAGCAGCTAGCCAGAAGAGTTTTTCGCGCACAGAAGTATGGCTATCCCAGAGCCGAGAATCCCATTCACTACCACTGACATCATCGCCACCATAGAGCAACTGAGCAAACTGTACGTTACGGAACTGGGCGACGGCAAAAAATGCAGCAGCCTCCATTTCTACCGTGATACAACCCTCAGCTTTGCGTCGTTGCACTTTTGCCTGTGTTTCGCGATAGATAGCGTCGGTTGTCCATGTTTTTGAAAGTATGTATTCGCAATGATGTGCTTGGAGCACGTGTTCGATGGCTGCCACGCCTTCAGGATGAGCACTAACCTCACGGCCAGGTGGTAGATAATGATAGGAGGTACCTTCATCTCGAATAGCAGCGGTTGGTACAATGATATGCCCAAGAGAGAGAGAACCATCGAGTACACCAGCGCCTCCACATGCAATGAATTTCCTGCATCCCAAAGCTATTACTTCCTCCAGCATGCCTGCTGCAAGAGGTGCTCCAACTCCGGGATGAAAGACGGCCAGACGTTTTGCATCGAGGGTGAGTTCAAAAACAGGATGAGTTCCAATTTCACTTTTCAAGTGTTTGATGACCGTGGCGTTGTGTTGCTGAGATAATTTCGTAATTACGTCTTGAAAGAAGCAGACCACAGCGTGTTCGGGTATATCTATTGGATGTATCAGGCGTTTAGGTTCAAGGATTGCTTCCGAAGCAGTATCGAATTCTAGAATAGGGTACTCATCATGCATGGGTGGATACCTCCATTTTTCTTGCTGACATGTGGACAAGGAGCCTTTCTATGGTAAATATTGTGCTGTAATGATACAATACGTCACGTTCACAATGGAAGAATTGGTCAGTGTAGCTCAATTATGTTTCCAGATTGAAAGGACCAGGACGTGTATAGGTACAAAGGCTTTGATAGCACGCAATGTGAAGACGATATGTCTGCACTTGAGGCTATAATAAATGCCTGGATGGAGATAGAGCATCCACGCATTCGCCATGTATGTCAAAGTATGCGCGGGGAACATATTTTGCTCAGCTTTGTTTACGAGGTAACACGCGAAGTCGAGCAGCGTGTGGCTACACAGTCGCAGTCATCGCTAGTGTCAAGATATTTTGAAGATGACTATGTTGATGAGCGACCGACTGGATCACGTATCCCGATTGCGCCGCCACCAGTACACTAGCAGCGTGCATGGGTTCAGACTATTGCCCGCTCTCCATCATGAAGGATTATAATGGCTATTCCCTATCTTCTATATTGTACACCTGAAGGAGAAGTTCGCGAGGAGCCGCGTTTACAGGCTCTGGCATTCGACAATCAACCTCTCACATCTAGTGATCTTATAGCGTTGCCTGATGGTGCCACTCTCTCGATGATGCCTGATCGACTGGCTATAGGGGAGAATCGTTCGGGCGAGCAGCAGGTAATCGACATATCTCGCGGTTGGGCTGCTGCTGCCTTACTACCAATAGGGTATACACGCACTCAGCTTCCCGCTTACGAAAAAGTACCGAATACTGAACCTCTACCCTTTTTTGGTTACAGTGCAGTCGCGGGAATGAATGGTCGTTTGTATGTCGCAGCATTACGAACTGATGATCCGCACAAATGGCATCCTCGCGCTTTCAACAAACGCGCATTGCTTCGATTGGTACACAAGAAGCAGGCTGAATTACCCTCAAATCGGATTGTGGCTCAACACGCGCACTGCGCACTCGACTACTCGTGTCCAACAGCCAGTAATCTGTTTTTCGGTCGCTGGGAGATGGCAATCGCGGTCTCGCCAGGTTGTAATGCGCGGTGTATTGGATGCATCTCAAAACAGGAAGAAGAGGACTTAATTTCGCCACAAGATCGCCTGACCTTTATCCCTACGGTTGAGGAGATACTGCAAGTCGCGATACCCCACCTGGAACAAGCTGATGAGGCAATTGTGAGTTTTGGGCAAGGTTGCGAAGGCGAGCCGTTACTACAGTGGCGACGCATTGAACAGGCAATTAAGGGAATGCGAATGCAGACCGATAAAGGGGTCATCAACATCAATACCAACGCAAGCAATCCACGCTGGCTGCAGCGACTTTACGATGCGGGACTGGATACTATCCGCGCAAGTACTATCTCTGGACACCCAGAAACCTACACAGCCTATTATCGCCCCATAGGCTATACGTTTGAGGATGTCAAAGAATCGCTAAAACGAGCGAGCGATGCAGGTGTGTATAGCTCGATCAACCTGCTCAGTTTCCCCGGTATGATTGATCGCGAACGCGAAGTCGAGGCTTTGCTCTCCTTTGTGAGAGAAACTGACTTGCGGCTCATCCAGTTGCGCAATTTGAATATCGATCCAGAAGTGTTATTGCCACGCATGCCAGCCCTTGATTCGATGGGAAAGGCGTTAGGTATACGCACGATGATAGAGATCATCAAACGAGAATTGCCCGAAGTCGAAATTGGCAACTTCACAAGACCCGTGAAAAGGGCGAAAGGGGCAGCGGCAGTTTGAGAAATACTACTCCTATTACCTCTTTTTCTTGCCTTTCTTCTTTGTGACCTTCTTAGCTGAAAATTTTATGACATTACCTGTTGCTGCATAAGTGGAGGGTCGCACATTCTGCATTTGAGGTGTGGTATCAGGTGTGTCTGATGATACGATTTTTATTTGATCAGGGCTTATTTTGGAGCCTCGCTTCTCAAGATTTTCAAAAAAATTGCCAAACGCGAAAGGGTCAGGGATTTCTCCGCGCTCTTTCAGCCCAAATTCTTCGAGGACATAATCGAGATTTATCACGAATTCATCAACCCGATCCGCTTTAAAAGCACGTTCAATCAAGGGAAGGGCTTCTACTGCATTGAAACTCGCTAGATCGCCGATGATGAAGGCATTTAGCTCATAGTCGTTTTCTTCAAACGCCTCTAATTGTTTGCTGATAGCCGCAATGCATTCTTCACGGCTCTCTGGATAGCGTTTAGCAATATCAATCAATCCATTTGATGCATAGGCACGCGAGTATACATCATGTGATGCATCTGACAGATATGCTGAAAGAACTGGTATGGCTGCCGGGCCGATCATTCCGTAAATTGAAGGTAATTCTTCAAGCATCCATTCGTCATCCTCCAACACAGCCAGTAAATTGACAAGTGGCTCAACTGCAGTTTCAGCATGTAGTTGTCCTAGCGCACGGATAGCATGAAGTGGTGCCCAATAATCGGGGTCATCTTCTTCACTTTCTTTTTCTGCTTCGAGGCTACGAAAAACAGGATCAGTGGCCATACTGATCAGTTCAGGAATATGTTGTGGACCAAGGCCAAGTTCAAGGTAGTTGGGCCAGTTATCAGGTGCAGTGGACTCAGGTTTTCCTAGAGTAAGCAGTTTATCCACGGGTGAAGTATAAGTCGTATCCATTTTAATCCTCGTTTGTCATTGATTCACCTACAAGGTGAGGCTGTTTGTATGACTGTCGCAACAATCTCCGGGCCGCCGTAGCTACTGGATCGACATCAAGCATGGCAAGGCAATCGCGAGTCATGCAGCCCTCTGGTGTGCCCAGATCGTGGCCGCGATAGAAACAGGGCATGCAAGGCAAATCCATTTTTACGACGACTGCCTGTCGGGTTGATAGGCCGCCAGTGTAAGGTCCCCAGGCATCGGAGTTAGTCAGGCCGAATATTGCGACAGTGGGTGTACCTACCGCTGTGGCCAGGTGCATAAGCCCTGAATCATTGCCAATAAAAAGGTCAGCTTGTTCAAGAATTGCCGCTGCAACACGAATGTTGCCTTTGCCAGCAAAACTGCGTACTGGCATCCCTGATTGCATAAGTTCAAAAATCTGCTGGTGCAATTCGGCCTCTTCTGGACCACCCATCAGGATCAATTGTCCCCCAGTATCATAGAAGAGAGTATCGGCCAGTTGTGCAAAACGTTCTGGTGCCCAGCGACGAGCGGTGCTATAGCCTCCGCTACCAGGATGCATAGCAATGATTGGACGTTTGATGCCAGGGTGCTCTTCCAATTTGGCAGGGGGATGTGAAATGGCGGGGGAATTTGGCCGGGCGGGGGCAAGCCCCGCCCCTACATTTTTAGGGTCAGTTTCATAGAGTAATTGTCGTGCCTGCTGGTATTCCTCTTCATTGATGGGTACAGTCAAGTATTTGTCGTCTGTGGTTGCGCCTGCTGCTTTTGCTACTGCGAGGTTATAGTCAGCTTCGTGCATAACTCCAAAACCATTATCTTTAACGCGTACATTGAGGAACCAGCCATGGCCGTTATCTAATCCAATGCGCCATTTTGCCCCGGTGGCGCGCATGAGAATCTGGTGCTTCAGGCGACCGTAAAAAAGGGTCAGGTGGTGTAGAAGCAGTACAGCATCGTAGGTGCCATCGCGGAGATCATGCCAGAGTAGTCTAAGTCGAAACAGATTGCGAGGGTTTTTGAGCAACTGCTGCGGGTAGTCAAAGAGATATTTATCAAGTACTATTACGCGGTCAATGACTGTCCAATCATCGAGCAAACCAGCAGATGCTGGAGTAACGAGCAGGTCGATATGTGCCTGTGGATAGGTTTCTCGTAGGGCACGAAGCGATGGCGTAGCCAGTAGCAGATCACCGATTGTAGCCAACTTCACGACAAGGATACGTGCGTCTGGTGGAATAATAATTTGTCCTCTATGCATAAGCTTTTTTATGTTTCTGCTGACCATTCGTAGTGTATTAACTTGCAATATTCCTGGAAGCCAATACGTCGATACAGAGCGTAACTCATTTCGGTGGGCGAGAGCACTGCTATACGATAACCCCGCCTGCGTGCCTCGTGAAGCGCATGAAGGGTTATCGCTGCTGCGGCTCCCTGACGCCTGCTTTGGGGAACGGTAGCAATACCATATATACCTGCCACACCCGCATGGAAGAGCAGAGAAGCAATAGTGACAGGCTCTCCATGTAGCCACCCGATGTAATGATGCCAGGGTGTTCCATTGCCAAATCCAGTGCGAGCATATGATTCATAGTAGTTTTGTGCTGCCATCTCTGAAGCCCCAAACCCTGAAATTTCGATGGAGCGCAAAATCTTCAGTGTCTCAAGGTCATCAATCTCTGTGATGACGAGGTCTGGATGAATGAAGACATGCTCATTTAGCGCCTGCAGGTCTATGGCCATGCCTGTTGTAATATCACTATACACAAAACCATGTGACTCGAGCGAAAGCGGCAGATCAGTGGGTCTCGTAGAGGGACCAGTAGTCCAGCTAAAATCCAAATTGCGAGTTTTGAAGAATGCTAGCATTTCGTGGATTCTCGCGTCAATGTAAGCGGGATCTTCACTGGCAAAACGAGAATATAGCACTGCATTTGGACCACGTGACCCAGTATAAATCCAGAGCAATTCTGGTGTTTTGTGTAGTTCCCCCTGTTGAAGTCCATAGCCTAAATGCGCCATCTCTTCGTTGAAATTAGCTTCGATTGCTTCTTCTATTGCCGGACTGGCCAGGCTC
>DATMNR010000604.1:0-11638 GCA_035568795.1 Ktedonobacteraceae bacterium | reverse complement strand
CAAATCCATATAACACGCCGCTACCTCCCGCTTACTATCCAAGCAAAGAACAACAGTTTGTACCCCCGCCGCCCTCGAAGCCTCGCAGCAACCGTATTGGCCTGATCATTGGTATAATTGTGCTTGTGCTGGTGATTATTGTTGGAGGTGTTCTGGCTGTATCACATTTAGGAACACAGGGTGGTACTGCTAATGCTACACCGACGGTTGCACCTGCACAGGCTACCGGGACAGCCCAGGCTGATGCAGCAGCAACTGCTATTATCGCAACCACGGCAACAGCTCAGGCCCAGGCTTCGGCGACTGCCGCAGTGATTGCTGCCAATCCTAACCCTTATACTCCTGGTATTGGGAAATTAGCTCTGATAGATCCTTTAAGCGATAATAGCGAAGGCTATAAATGGGATACGGGTACACAAACAGATGGCACCTGTGCTTTTAGCGGGGGGAGCTACCATTCAAGTACACCGAAAACACAATTCTACTACGTCTGTAGTGCTGCGGTCACGGACTTTAGCAATTTCGCGTTCGAAGTTCAGGCAAAGATTCTGAAGGGTGATTGTAGTGGAATGGTCTTCCGCGCCGATACGAACACCGGCAAATTGTACTTCTTTGAAGTGTGCCAGGATGGAACCTATAGTTTCTCTCGCTATCTTGATTTTACTGGAACCAATGTCAAGGATTTAGCGGGTGGTTCTTCGGCAGCTATTGTTACCGGGTTGAATCAAACGAATACGATTGCGGTTGTAGCACAAGGCAGCACGCTGACTATTTATGTGAATAAACAAAAGCTTTCAAGTGTGACTGATAGTTCGTTCACCCACGGGCAAATTGGGCTGTTCGCTGATGCCAGTAATCATCCCACGGAGGTGGCTTTCAACAATGCAAAGGTGTGGACGTACTAAGAAGTAAGAATTCTTGTTTTGGTTAGAATCGCTTGCGGCTGCCGAGCAATAGGAGATGGCGAGTTTAAAAGCTACTCCCCGCGCAGCTTGCTATATATAACCAGATCATGCCAATCGCCGTTACGCCACTGCGCCTTGCGAAGTACACCCTCATGGATAAAGCCAGCCTTCTCCAACGCGCGCAGCTCAGCACTATTGGTGATATCTGTCGAGGCTTCGACACGCATGACGGGATAGACCGAGAAAAGATATTTCGCTAGCAGTTGTTGGGCCTCGACGCCGTAGCCCTTACCGCGATGCTCCGGTGCCAGGACAATGCCGAGATTGTAGGCAATGCTTGCATCACCTGGACCATAACGCACCTGGCGGTAGCTGACATCGCCCACGATCTGGTCGCTATCGTACGTTACAACAACGAGTGTGCCATACTCTTGACTCAGAAGACCGTTCTCCTGGAAATGCTTCTCCAAACCATTTTGCTGATGCAAACCAAAGAAGTTAAACTCGGTCAGATATGCGATATCGTTGGCTCGGATTGCAAAAATGGGGAGATCATCCTGGCGAACAGGTCGCAGGTAGATCTTATCTCCAGATAACATGATCGAGTTCGTCCTTTCCATGAAAAATGTATATCTCATATTATACTGCAATCACATCAGGGATGTCTCTTCGGGATTGGCCTCTAAGCGATTAACATCTATTTCCAATGGTGCAACGGTAACCCTAGAATGGGCGGGCGGAACGTTGGCAAGCAATGCATGCCAAGTGAACCAACATAGACTGGGCGCAATTCAGGGCTATTAGAACATTTAGGTAAAATTATTGAGGCAAAGCTAGATCAGAAGCTTGACGAGAAGTTAGAGCCAATAAAAAAGAATATGGCTACTTCTTCCACGCAGACCTGCCAGTTCGTAACGTTTTTGTAACGTATGTATGATACACTCTACTCAACAAAACGAGCGTAATCGTATGCTTCTCGAATGAGTCAGAAGATAAGGAACGGGTGCAATCCAATGAAGCTGAGTGAGGGTGTGACACAAGTCCGACACAGAGATTTTTCCGCACGCAGGAGTAGGCAGCAGAGGACGAACTTTCACCTAGAAGGGTTCTGGCTGCACCTGGCACGAGGAGCCTGGATCGGTTTTATGTTGGTCGAACTCGTGGTGCTCATATTGACTCTGGTGGCGACTCGTGGGCGGGACTTGACCATTTGTCCGTTTACTGTGAGCTGCGATGTGACTCCAGCGACGGCTCAAGCGCTGCACCAATTGTCAATTGCCCCTTCCAGCTATGTCACCTACAATCTGGTGCTGGGACTGCTGCAATCTCTGTTCTTTCTCATCGTAGGAGGGTTCATCTTCTGGCGCAACCCCAGTGAACCAGTTGCGCTGGTGGCCTCGTTCTTCCTGGTAAGCATTGGATTAGGGGCTTTCTTTCCCTCTACGACCTACCCGCCAGTGGTGATCTTCGAGTATATTGCTGTTCCATGCATCTTTGCGGCGCTGGGCTACTTCCTGGTGACGTTTCCCGATGGTCGATTTGATCCCCGCTGGAGCTGGTTGGTGGTGGTGCTCTGGATGGTGCAGGCCATCTTTTATGTGATCCCTGGGCCATTCAATATCATGTACTGGCCTCCTCTCCTCTCAGCCACCGAAGGGTTGTTGACCAATGGGGGGGCGGTTGGTGTGTTTATCTACCGCTACGTGCGCGTCTTCAGTTTCGCACAGCGGCAGCAAGCGAAGTGGCTGATCTTTGGCCTGGCGGGATTGATTGTGCTGACTATCTTGTATGATCTCATCGGCAGCCTGATCCCGGGACTCGGAGCGCCTGACTCCTTCTATCAACTGGCTAACGGAACGCTCACATTTGTCTTTTTCATGTTCATACCCTTGAGCGTTGCGATTGCTATTCTACGATCCCGGTTATGGGATATTGATGTCATCATTCGTCGCACGCTGGTCTATGGTATACTCACGGTTATTCTGACGGGGGTCTACCTTGGACTCGTGATCGGTCTCGAAGCACTGGTGCGCCTGCTCACCGGACAAGTCTCGCAGTCTCCAGTCATCATCGTTGCTTCGACTCTAGCTATTGCGGCTCTCTTCCAACCTTTGCGCCATCGCATACAAGCGATTATTGACCGCCGTTTCTACCGTCGGAAGTATAACAGTGCCAAAACGTTGGAAACCTTCGCTGCGACACTGCGCAACGAAGTGGACTTAGGCCAGTTGAAGGAGCACTTGCTCACCGTCGTTCAGGAGACAATGCAGCCATCGCATGTCTCGTTGTGGTTACGCAAGAGCGATCACGAGAGAAAATCAGGCACTCAGGAATAACGAAGAAAGCAAAACCGCCGTCTGCCATCTCATGATGCTTATTAGAAAGATGCGATGGTTTATTATTGAAGCGTTCCCAGCACTTAAGGCCTGTCACAAGAGCAAAGAAGGCAGCTTTGTGGCGTATCTGCATTGCTTTGATACGCATACGCCTCAAACAGTCCCACTTGCCCTGGATGCAATAAATCAGGCGCAACGTGTATGTTGCAATGGCATTCATACCGGGTGTCGATATGGGTAATAATGATAGATGTTTCACGCGTCTTTCTCCAAGCCTGCCTCGTCCCAGGCATCCATGCCGCCAACGACATTGAATAGTTGTGTAAAGCCGTGCTTTTGCAGGAGAGAGCAAGCTATGGAACTGCGCTGTCCGCTGGCACATATCACAGCCAGTGGTTGGGTGTTATAGAGTTCTTGCAGGTGCTGTGGGAGAAAATAATAAGGGATATGTATGGCTCCTTTGATATGTCCCTCTTCCCACTCGCTCTGGTCGCGCACATCAAGGATCTTAAGGTCGTGACGCATTGAGTGTAGTGCCTCAACCGCGATCTGACCCAATTGTTGAGTTGGCAAGTCAGCTTCCTGCCATGTGGGCATGCCGCCATCCAGGTAACCTATAACCTGGTCAAAGGCTACTATTGAAAGTTGATCAATTGCCGAGCGCAGTTCGCGTTCATTTTTGAGTACCAGTAACAAACGGTTATGTGGAGAAACAACGAAGCCAACTCGGGTAGCAAAGGAAGAGCCTTGCAGGTAGACATGAATAGCGCCTGGGATGTGTCCATCACCAAATGCGTGAGGCGAACGAGTGTCTAGTACGAGCGCTCCGTTCTCAATCTCACGCTGGAAAGTCAACGCATTGAGAGGTCTGGGATAGAGCGGGGCTTCCAGGTGTGCAAAGTCATCGCGGTTACGTTCGACGATAGTGTACATATTGGGTGGTCGCTGGGGCAGATTCTCGTTCATGTCATGTATAAACTCACTACGCGAGCGTGGCGTGGCAGCAGTATTGTGTTTGCGTTCAAAGCCAATCGTTGAGCTGGTTTTGGAACTCATGCCACGCCCACATAGCGATCCTGCTACATGCGCAGGGTAGACTTCGACACCGTCTTCGAGCTTTAACAGGCGATTGAAGATACTGTCGTAAAGTACGCTGGCTCCCTCTTCACCGGGTACTGCGAGATCGGGACGAGCAACGTCGCCGATAAAGAGTGAATCGCCTGTCAATACCAACCAGGGATCAGTGCTACGACTGGTGTCTGAAACTGCAAGCGAAATATGTTCGGGTCTATGTCCAGGGGTGTGGATGACACGTAATCTGGCAACGCCGAACTGTAGTTCGTCCCCGTCTTTGAGGGTTTTATGTGGATATTTGACGCCTGCTTGCTCATGGACGTAGATTTCAGCGCCTGTACGGCGGTTTAGCTCTGCATGGCCTGAGATGTGGTCAGCGTGATTGTGGGTTTCGATGACTGCTTTGACTTGCAGGCCTTTGGCGGCAGTTAGCTCTAAGATGTCGTCTACCATGTCGAGGCGAGGGTCTACGATTGCGCATGTGCCTGCGCTGGTGCATCCGATGATGTAGCTTGCGCATCCCAGGTCTTCTTTGACGAGTTGCTTGAAGTACAACGTTGTGCCTCCTGCCTGTGATTCGCCGCCTGCGGCGGCAGAATATAGAAAAGTTGGGGCACAGCCCCAAACCGCAGGTGAAGGGCTGCAGCCCTTCACAATCCCGCTTCAGTTTATGCGACAAGAGGAGATGATAGGGCCTCCTCCTGTGGGTCGACTCCAAACCCCGGCAAAGGGCTGCGCCCTCTGCAATCTCCTACGCGCCGTGACATTTTTTGTATTTTTTGCCGCTGCCGCACGGGCAAGGGTCGTTGCGTCCGATTTTGTTTGCCATTATTGGGCGTGGCGCTGATGTTGCAGTTGGCGTGCGTCCATTGCCGTTTTGACGATTGCTGGTAGTCTGCCTACGTGAAACGGTTGCTTTCTCCGCGCCATCGCTTTTTGCCTGGCCGCTGGCTTTGACGATATCATCAACATTTGTGCGCAGGTTACGGGGAGCCTTGCGCTGTGGCTCAGGCCGATTTACGGTGATTGTAATGTTACCGTGCAAAAGCTTCAGTAGTTCATCCACAATATAGTGTTGGATTGACAATTTCAGGTTGTCGAACATATGGAAAGCTTCGTTCTTGAATTCGACAAGCGGATCTCGTTGTCCAATCGAGCGGAAATGGATGCTTGCACGCATTACGTCCAATGCATCGATATGATCCATCCACAGGCGATCTATGATCTGCAAGGTGTAAGAACGTTCAAGATCGCGGATAGTGGGAATACCGAGACCTGGATTCTCTGCTGAGAGCTTACCGAGTTGTTCGCCGCGTTCTTCGTAGTGATTTACCACAAGTTCTATCAGTTTTCTGGTAAGCTCGTCTTTACGAACAGCATGAATATTTTCAGGCAACACTTCGTCGGGGATCTGAACCCATGTTTCCAGAACAGCAAAAAGCTTTTCCAATTGCTCTTCTTCTGTAACAAGATGTCCAGGGATGTACATATCTACATATTTATTGACTTCGTCACGCATCATGCTGAGTACACGCTCGTGCATATCGGCACGTTCGAGAACAGCACGGCGGTCAGCATAGATCACTTCACGTTGTTTGGCAATTACATCGTCATAATCGACCACGTTTTTACGAATATCGAAGTTGTATCCCTCGACTCTGGTCTGTGCCTGTTCAATGAATCTCGAAACCATACCACTCTCGAGAGGCATATCTTCGTCCATACCGACCATTTGCATGACTTTTGAGACACGATCAGCGGCAAAGCGGCGCATCAGTTCATCTTCCAGTGATAAGAAGAAGCGTGAAGAACCCGGGTCGCCTTGACGACCGGCACGACCTCGGAGCTGGTTATCAATACGACGCGACTCGTGTCGCTCAGTACCGATGATACGCAAGCCACCTAGCTCAACGACCTGTATGTGATCCTCATCGCACTCTCGTATCTTTGTTTGCAGTACTTCGTTCTTTTCCTCTTCAGGCATATTAGCGATGTACTGCTGAATTGCTTCCTCTTTATCAGCTCGTTCGTCCTCATCCTCCTCTGACATCTCGCGGATGAAATCCACGTGTTCTGCATGTTTGCGCAGGATTGAGTCGAAGTAACCGGCAGGATTACCTCCCAATACAATGTCCGTACCACGACCAGCCATATTGGTGGCAATGGTCACTGCTCCACTACGCCCGGCTTGCGCGACAATTTGCGCCTCACGTTCGTGATGTTTTGCATTTAACACATTGTGTGGTATGCCTTGCCTGTCGAGAAGCTCTGAAAGATGTTCTGATATCTCGACAGATGTTGTTCCAACCAGGACAGGCTCGCCCAGAGCGTGGAGTTCACTGATTTCTTCAACCACTGCTCTGAACTTGCCGTCGGTGGTGCGATAAATCAGGTCGGGTAAATCCTCGCGGATCATGGGTTTATTGGTCGGAATAACAATCACATCCAGTTTATAAATTTTGTGCAATTCTTCTGCTTCGGTCAGTGCGGTGCCTGTCATACCAGCAAGTTTCTCGTATAAACGGAAGTAATTTTGGAACGTGATTGTCGCGAGTGTGTGGTTCTCTCGCTGTACCCTGACACCTTCTTTTGCTTCAATGGCCTGATGTAAACCTTCGCTGTAGCGACGCCCTGGCATCTGGCGGCCTGTGAACTCGTCAACAATGATCACTTCGTCATCTTTCACGATATAATCTTTGTCACGCTTGAAGATGATATGCGCTTTAATGGCGTTTTCCATGTAGCGTGTCAGATCGAGGTTCTCTTCGGAATAGATGTTTTTGACACCTGCCAGTTTCTCGATTTTCTCAATTCCTGCTTCAGTCAGAATGACGGTACGTGTTTTCTCCTCAATTGTATAGTCTGTTTCTGGTTGCAAACGCGGCGCCCAACGCGCAAACTGGATATAGTGGTCGGTGGATTCCTGTCCCTGTCCTGAAATGATGAGCGGAGTACGCGCTTCATCGATCAGGATGTTATCAACCTCGTCGACGATGGCATAGTTCAATTCTCGCTGAACCTGTTGCTCCAAGGAAACAACCATATTGTCGCGCAAGTAGTCAAATCCGTATTCGTTGTTCGTGCCATAGGTAATATCGGCGTTGTAGGCAGCGCGGCGTTCAGCAGATTGTGGTTCGACTGCATTGACGAGAACGCCTACGGTAAGCCCCAGGAATGTGTAGATATTCCCCATCCATGCAGCGTCACGGCGTGCCAGGTAGTCGTTAACGGTGACGATATGCACGCCCCTTCCAGTCAAAGCATTCAGATACGCAGGCAAGGTTGCTACAAGTGTTTTTCCTTCGCCAGTTTTCATCTCGGAAATTTTGCCCTGGTGAAGCACAACTCCCCCGATCAATTGTACGTCATAGTGGCGCATTTGAATCGTGCGCCAGCCAGCTTCACGCACGACCGCAAACGCTTCTGGCAGCAGATCATCGAGTGTTTTACCAGTCTTATAACGCTTTGCCATTGCTGGAATAAGCTGGTCTATTGCTTCAGCTTTCAAAGCAACGAGTTCGCCTTGAAGGTGCTGCAAAATGTTGTTAAGCAGGCTTTCGAACCTCTCATCCGCTCCCTCTTCATCATTCTGGGCTTTGCGACGGGCTTCCTCGAAAAGCGGCCAGGCTTTTTCAAAGGCTTCATTCAGGTAGTCATCATCTATCTCAGCTAACATTGGCTCGACTTTTTTGAGTAGAGCAAGCGTTGCCTGCTGGGGATCTTTGGCTTCGTCTGGCCACTCTTGAGTTTCCTCGGCGATGTCCATTGCGGCTGATACTCTTAGCGTGTTGAGGATAGGGTTCAGATTCTCGTAGGCATTCTCGAAGCATTCAGAGAGGGTGTCTTGCAAGTTATCCTTGAGCATGTGCTCAGGATCGCGTCGCCTTTCTATAACCTGGCGTTGCTCGGTGATGGAGGAATGCAATTGAGCATTGGAGCATTTTGCCGCAAAAGGCTCAACATTTTCAAGTGCTTCGCGGAAAATACTGACCAGTTCGTCTTCAAGCACCATACCGCCTTTGAGGTAAAGTGAGAGTTGCGAACGAAATTCTTTTGTTTTCGCGGCCAGTTCTTCATCACTTAGCGTTTTGATAGCTGGTGCAAACGAATTTATTTTATCTATTGTTGGCTGAATAATATTGAGTTCTTTTTTGTTGGGATCGCCCAGCATTTTCCCAAGTAATTGCATTGTAGTATATTCTCCTGATAAGTGGCTTAGGTAGTGTTTTCTATCAATAATGATGACGCATAGAAGTCAGCTAAAATTCCTCTTCATTATACCATACGTTGGCATCAGAACTAAGGTTAGGTATCCCCACTGTACATTACATTCTTTGTCGCAATTTCTTGATGATACGGTGACGTATCAGGTATACTCTCAGTGAGATCGTCATATACTCCGTTGATCCTGTGTTCCTCTTTCCTCACCTGTCGCGGAGATGATGTACTATTGGGAAGGAACTATGACCGTATCAGTAGATGAACCAATCATCTGTCCTGTGCTCATTGGCCGCTCGACCGAGCTAACCAGCCTAAGTACTCTTCTGGAACGGGTAAAAGGCGGTCAAGGGCAAGTGGTCGTGCTCTCAGGAGAGGCTGGCATCGGCAAGTCGCGCCTGATGATGGAGACACGGGCTCTTGCTGTAGCAGAGGGCTTCCTGGTTCTGCAAGGAAGCTGCTTCCCAACTGATCAGAACTGCCCATATGCCCCGTTGCTCGACCTCTTGCGCTCTTTCTTGACAACTGATGCAAGAGCCCGCACCATCGCTGAGCTGGGTCCGCTCACTGCCACTTTCTCCCCCCTGCTCCCTGATCTCCTCCCACAACCCTTGGAGCACCCCCTGCTCCCGCAGCTGGATGTCGAGCAAGAGAAGCGCCGCCTCTTTGCTGGTCTGACCCATGTTTTCACCAGTCAGGCTGACACTCCTCCTCTTCTCCTCGTGATTGAGGACCTACACTGGAGTGACGATACCAGTCTGGAATTTCTGCATTATCTGGCACGTCGCTGCGCATCGCACGGGTTCCTGCTCTTGCTGACCTATCGCAGCGATGAAGTTCATCCTGGCCTCCTGCACCTGTTGGCGCAGCTGGATCGTGAACGGTTAGCCAGGGAATATGTCCTTGCACGCCTCACAAGATCTGAGGTCGAGGCGATGCTGCAAGCAATCTTCGCTGAGCAACGAGTTCTCCCTGATGAATTGGGGGAGACGCTCTCCACCCTGACGGATGGCAATCCTTTTTTCATCGAGGAAGTGCTCAAGTCTTTGCTCACCAGCGGTGGAATCACCTTCACCGACAGTGGGTGGATGCGCCTGCTGCTCTCGGCTGCCCCTGATGGCCATCTCTCAATTCCTCGAAGCGTGCAGGACGCCGTATCTCAACGCAGCAGGCGCTTGAGCCCCAAGGCCAAACAGTTGCTCATGCTGGCGGCAGTGGCGGGGCGGCGTTTCGACGTGCAGGTTCTCCAACGCTTGCTGCGTTGCAAGGCATCTCAGCTGGTGGGTCTACTGCAGGAGTTGGTTGCGGCTCAATTGGTAGTGGAGGAATCCGCCGATAGGTTCTCCTTTCGGCACGCGCTCACCCGCCAGGCCATATACACCGGGCTTCTCGCGCGAGAGCGAAGAGCGCTGCACCGACGCGTGGCAAGCACGATCGAACAGATCTTCATATCGCCCACGGCCCTGGATGCACACCTGGCAGACCTGGCGTATCATTGCTTTGAGGGGGAGGAGTGGGAGAAGGCTCATGAGTATGGCCAGCGCGCCGGGGAAAAAGCGTTGGCGCTCTATACTCCTCGCGCAGCAGTTGAGCACCTGACTAGAGCAGTTGAGGCTGCGTCGTATCTCTCAATGGCAGCACCATCCTCCTTATATCGCACGCGCGGACAGGCGTATGAGTTGCTGGGCGAGTTTGAACGGGCGAGAGCCGATTATGAGCAGGTGCTGGTCCAGGCCCAGGAGGCGCAAGAGACCTTCCTGGAATGGCAAGGGTTTTCGGATCTTGGTTTTCTCTGGGCCAGCCGCGACTATAGCCAGGTGGGACAGTGGTTTCAGCGCGCGCTCGATCTTGCCCAGCTCGCCGTGCTTCCGGGCACCACTCATTTTAGGATTCTGTCCCGCATCGATCTGCTGCTTGCGATGATCACGCCATTCCTCGACGCACCAATACCCATGGTCAGATGATCGGTCTCGTTGCGTGACACGCTTTATCACACATGCCGTCTCTGAGAGTGTACCGCCTGAGCTTTGCGTAGGCCCAGGCGGTGTCGCTGACAAAGGTGGAGGAGATCATTCAAGAATGAGTGCTCTTGGAGCAGAATCTTCTGCTCCATACTTCTTGAGTAGCGTTGCACGAGACATCCACACTTCCTGTGGATACGAGCCATAGGTGGTTCCCTGTAGAAGTCGTCCCATGCCCTTTTCATTGTAGAGGACCAGTAATCCTGTCATGAAAATGCGATCAAACCAGGCCAGCAAATTCCAGGGGCGTTCGCGCGTAGTAAATCCGAGGCGAGAGCCTGCGCGTCCCAGCAATGTTACGCCATATATTGCTTTCAGATCTGTTGGGAAGTCTGGCGATTGCGTATAGATTGCCAGGGCGTGTAAATCTTGCATAATCATATGTATGATGCCCCAGGTACTGGTGTGAGTGGAAGCTTCCAATAATGCCTGGTTTCTGAAATGGAGTTCTCCAATGCGATCCCCTTTGCGAATACGTGTACCATCGGGAAGGTCAATAGGTTTTCCTCGATAGCGTATGAAACGAATTTCTAGCAAACCATTGGGAGTGTCAGGAATGGACTTCACATGCCAGATTTTCAAAGTGAACCACTCCCAAAAAGGCCAGAAACGCAGGAAGCCACGAGCTTTTCCCGCTCGTGTTTGAAATGCCAGCTTCCAACCAATGCTAACAGAGCGTTGATTAGCATGTGGTTTGTCAGTATTGACAGTTTCTCGCTTCTCGCGCACCTTTAGAACGAAAACTGCTCCTAATACCATGGCGAAGGCAGCAAGTGCGAAGATTGCACGATAAGCCAATTGAGATTGCCCAAATGCAGCGGCTGTGTAGAAGATGATAGATCCCAGCAAAGGGCCCAGGATAGCAGGTAGGGTCGAAGATGCGTTCCAAATGCCCATATCCTTGCCGACCGTATTTAAGGATGGTAGGGCATCTATGGTTAATGCCCAGTCAACGCTTGTGTAGGCTCCATAACCTAAGCCAAATAAAAGACCCAATAGCCAAAGAACATAAATATCTGGAAAAATAACAAACGCCAATGCCGCTAATGCCATACAGCTCGTAGAAACAGCAACGATCTTCACT
>DATMNR010000603.1:0-5952 GCA_035568795.1 Ktedonobacteraceae bacterium | reverse complement strand
TATATAATCGAACTTCGAGGTAGGCTGAATGGGTGTCATGTACATATAACAACAGTTGGATGCGCATACTTGGGTGGAGCGAACCAGCGTTGTACTTTGCAATGATGCCACACGATCCTTCCAGGGCCTGCTTGAATGACTATTACTTTCCCATTTGAGATTCTGACCCAGGTAACATTATGTGACGAGGTTGTACTTATAATAGCAAGTGGATATTGAAGATCTCGTGCTGAAATTACCGGTGTTTGCCTTGAAACATTAGGCAAACCCGGCTGCACCAGAAAAAGCAGCATCAACAAACAGACCAGCCAGACTAGCATAGTAAATCTGACCCGAGGATTTGCAAAGAGAGGTACTCTTCGCGCAAGTTTCAGCAATACAAGCGATAAAGAAGCGCTGGAGCTGCCATCCTGTGGGTCCAGATCAGTAATCTCAACTTGATCCTCATCCGATACATTACTGATGCCGAAATCTGACATTGATCATCTCACTTTGAAAACCATCCACCTCTTACATTGTATTATCCATACATTAACTTTATTATTGTTAATCATAACATGTCTGAATTACAAGAGGTCAACCATGAAATTTACATTTACTCCGATAGATGAGGCAAATGCACGTACAATACAAAGCTGGAACTATGAAGATCCTTATAACATCTATAATTGGGCGGCTGAAGATGATATTTCAGAGATACTGGATCAACGCAGCCCTCAATATGCTGTAAAAGACGAACACGGCGAGTTGATTGGCTTTTTCGCCTATGGCTCCTCTGCATTAGTATGGGATAGTGGCGAATCTCACCTTTTTAATGAGAACAACACGATCACAATCGGCCTTGGTATGCGGCCAGATCTGACGGGTAAAGGACTGGGTCTGGCATTTGTGAATGCAGGGCTTGAGTTTGCGAGTAAACAATTCAAACCAGATTATTTTCGTTTATTTGTGCTTATGTTCAATCAACGCGCTATTCGAGTCTACCAGCATGCAGGGTTTCAGAGAGTCGGGATATATGTACAACCCAATGCCAAAGGTGATCGGGAATTTTTGGAAATGAGGAAAGCAACAAGCTATTAAACCTTAAACTCTTCTCACAGAACAACGCCCTTCTAAAGCCACTTGCGGCGCCGAAAATACCAGATTTGCATTAAAGTAATGATGCCCATGCCCAACAGCGAAAGCCAGAATAAAGTCCCATTGTCGTGCTCAACTTGTGGCAAATGGCCAAAGTTCATGCCAAAGACACCAGTGATGAAAGTAATCGGCAAGAAGATGGTAGCTATGATGGTGAGTTGTTTCATCACCTCGTTCAAGCGATTTGAAACAGTCGTGAGATACACATCTAGCATGCCACTCATCAGATCACGATATGAATCCAATATTTCAAATGCGCGAATAAGATGGTCATGGATATCCGCAAAATACGGTTCAGCTTCGGCTGGAATCAGCTTGCCTGTGCGTGCCACCAGTGCATTAGCAACCTCAACCTGTGGACTTAAAACACGACGCATCTGGGCTAACGAGCGTTTAATACGGAAGATACGCAATTGAACTTCGTTTGAAGTATCAGTCACCGTTACATCTTCCAATTCATCAATCAGGTCATCTATCCTATCCAGAAGCGGGAAATAACTATCTGTAAGTGCATCAAGTATGTGATACAAGAGAAATGCTACACCACGACTCAAGAGATGCTCTTCAGGATCGTTTTTCCTGGCTTCTTCAAGAAGTGAGTCAAGCCATAGCAAAGAATCCTGGTGTGCTGTAATAACAAAGTTCTTAGCAAAGACGATATCCAGTTTAGGCGTACTGGCCTCTTCAGTAGTTGTATCGAAAACCAATCCATGAACAACAAGGTAGTAGTAGTCGTCACTTTCGGCGAATTTGGCGCGCTCGCGCTCTTCACACATTGTTTGAATCGTTATTTTCTGGAGCTTAAACACATCTTTGAGCATACTTTCTGAAGGTTTACGGTCTCCTTGTATGTCAAGCCAGATTAGGGCTTGAGGATCACTGAGCATTTCTGGCAAATTTTCCAGGTTGGGATTGATATGTATGTCGCCATTTTGCCATAGCATTGTTCGCAATTGTTGCTTCAGCGGTTTTTCTTCCTGTTGTAATTGCATGTAAAATTTTCCTTTCGAATGTGATACACAAGACTATATACCTCACTTCCTGCGTATTATACGTCACTGTAACAGAGAGATTTTCATGTACTAAAGTTAAAAAGCCCTGGTCTGTATGCTATTATCCAGAAAACGCAAATCCCACACTGTGAAGTGGCTTGTTATTTCCAAAGGGAGTTTGAAAATGGACGCAAACAATGAATCTGAACCGATTACAACCGTCAGTCAGGAGCAAAAACAAGAAACAGAAAAAGAAATAGCAAAAATGGCTCCAAGATGGGCTGCTATCATAGGTTTATTAGCTATCGGTGTACTGTATGCTTTACTTCCACAAAGGCTTAGAATAGGTCCAAATTGGCTCCTCTTAGTAATTGAGATAGTTGCGCTACTTCCACTTACTATTGCTCTTTTGACCCAACCAAGATTTTCACATGTAACGATACGTATCTATGCCATGATACTGCTTGGGATCGTTACCCTGGCTTTAGCGATAAGCATTTTGCTATTGATTGTTAGTTTGCCAACAAATAAACATGCGACAGATTTGCTTGGTTCAGCAGCGATTTTATGGACTGTGAATATCCTCGACTTCGCATTATGGTACTGGGAAATTGATGGAGGAGGCCCAATGAAACGCCATCAGTCTGGCCATCAAGCAGCTGATTTCATGTTTCCGCAGCAGGTGAATGGAAATGATGGTAGCTGGGCGCCACATTTTCTCGATTACCTTTTCCTGGCATTCACAGGTTCAACTGCTCTGAGTCCAGCCGACACGTTACCTCTTACGCGCCCGGCCAAAACTCTGATGATGATAGAGGCGATGCTTTCACTCACTATTATTGTGTTACTTGCAGCTCGTGCGGTAAATATCCTCGGAAGTTGAATGAGCCACTTACGGTAAGATCAAATGAAGATCACCAAACTCGTGCCAGAGATAGCGTTCTTTCAGCGCTTCCCGGTATGTGATTTCTAAGTGTGCGTGTCCCGTCAGTGTCTCCAACATTGCCAGATGCGTTGAGAGCGGTTCATGTAAACCGGTCAACATGCCATTGACGGCACGAATACCTCGTTTTGGTGTAATAAGTATATCCGTCCAACCTTCACCCGGATGTGTCACTCCGCTGGAATCTGTCACTGTTTCTAATGCACGCACAACAGTTGTACCAACGGCGATAACTCGCTGGTGCGCAAGATGCGCTCCATTGACCAGTCGTGCTGTAGATTCCCCTACACGATAATACTCTTCATAGACAGGCTCATTATGTTCTGTGCTTGCTACTCCTGTGTGCAGAAGGAGTGGAACGATCTGAATTCCTTTCGCAATCAGGCGAGTCAGCAATTCAGGTGTGAAGGCGCGCCCGGCTGATGGCATCTCAGCGCTCCCCATTTCCGTTGCAAAAACAGTCTGGTAGTAGCTAAGAGGCCAACCTTCTTTGACGTAACTGTAGCGAATTGGGAATCCATGCTTATCCAGGTAATCATGCAGAGGGTCTGGTAGATTGAGTGTAGCAACCCAGAGACGGCTCAAAGCTTGACCAGGTGCGTAGGGTGTATGAAAGGTTATACTGGCTCCGGCAGGCAGTTCAAAGGACTCTCCTGGGTGGATATCATAGAACGGTTTAGTTGTTTTCTCCCGGTTATCCTGATAGGAACGCGTTTCTACCACCCAGCGATTCGCAGGCAGATGAGTTGAGAGATGAAGTTCAAAGTGCGTCCCATCGGAACGCGTAGCTGGTAGTGCTGCGTTTAGCGTTCCGCTGGTATTGATCACCAACACATCTCCTGGCTCCAGAAAGTCTCCGATTTGACGAAAGCGTGCATGCACAACCTGGTTAGTTGAGATGTATGAGACCATCATACGCACTTCATCGCGTTCGAGACCGCGTGCTTCAGGCGGTTCGCCTGCTTCTAATATTGATGGCAGGGTAAAGTTAAGCAAAGGGAGTCCTGGCAATCCCTCGTTATAGTCTGTGGATAAAAGGATTGATGTCTTACTCATATGCAAATTGTGTCAATCAAGTTCTTTTGACAGTATACGAGCCGAATAACGTCCACTGGGTCGAACTCCCTTCAACAGCTCAAGGAAGGCGGGAACACTTTCTTCTGGTAAAGGACGATCACTAATATCCTCACCAGGGAATGCTTCCTGGTGCATCTGTGTACGCATGTCACCTGGATCGACCCAGTAGACATGCAATGCAGGATTTTCAGCGGCTAGAATATTTGAAAGCTGTTCGAGCGCTGCTTTGCTTGATCCATAACCACCCCATCCCTCGTACGCTTCAACACCTGCGTCACTTGTGATATTGATTACACACGCGCCAGATTTCAAATCATCGCGAAGCGCCTGAACAAGTGCCAAAGGAGCAACTACATTCGTGCGATACACCTGCTCCAGGACTTCGAGGGGATAATCTAACAATTCAGGTTGCGGGCTGGGACCAAGCATACTGGCGTTGTTGATCAGAGCATCCAGACCTCCCAGATCACGCGCTGCTTCTACAAGCTCGCGACGGTGACCGCTATTAGTTACATCCCCGGCAATCGCAATTACACGAGTTTGTTTAGCAAGCATAGCGCGTGCTGCTTCGAGCGCTTCAGCTCCGCGAGCATCGATAATGAGCTGCCAACCATCAATGGATAGCTGGCGAGCAAGGGCAAGACCAAGACCACGCGACGCGCCTGTAATGAGTGCTGTACGAGTTGTGCCTATCATCATTGTATTATTTCCTTCAAGCTTTGTTCTCGAAGTGAGTAATACCTTTGTATGATCAAATGGTATTACTCACTTCTGCCATAACTATATCAGATACTCCTTCTATTAGCTTCAGGCAAAGTACCAGCTTTTCACTGCACAAAGGTACAGTTCTTTTACTGGCAGTTTGTGAAGAACCAATAGTTGTTACATGGATGACTACGCCAGCTTTGGATGTACTCTTCGCCAGATGAACCACCCTACAAGCGCAGCAGGGATGAGGTAAATGCTGAATACTACGACCCAGATCAGCAAAGCAGCCAGGGCCTGGCCAAATCCCAAAGCTGCTGTCCAAGAGTCATGCAGTACCTGCGCAAGACTCCAGGGTGTTGAAATGGGAGGCGGTGGTGCAATCGGTGTTAGCGGTTGAAGACCAATAGTTACTGAATAAAACGTGGTTTGATTTTTTAAGAGATTGAGATGGGCTTCAATATCTTCGATCTGGCCCTCTACATCTGTTAATTTACCCTCGACTGCAATAATGTCTCCTAAAGTACTTGTATTGCTGAGCAAAGTTAACAGGCGTTGTTGCTCCCCACGCAGATTTGTCAGGCGTGATTGTGTATCGATATAATCATTCGTCACATCTTGCACACTCTCGTGCAGGCTGGTCAGTTTGCCTCCGTGTTGCTGTGCATAACCTGCCAGGTACTCTTCGATCTGTGCATATTGTGTTGACGTTACCGAGAAAGTCATGTTGACTGTATAAAGATTACCATATGTCTGCTCATAGTCGATTCCGGCTGAAGTCGAACGTGGGTCTGTTGTAGCGATCCAGGATTGAAGATCGCTGGCTACTTGCCGCGTATCTTTCACCAGCATATTGACCTGGAGGGACTTGATCAGGTATTGCGGCCCGAATGATGTTGTGGATTTTGTATTCTGCCCAGAGAGCGAGCTAGAACCTTGAGAGGACGTACTGGCTACTTGATGGACTGGAGCATTAACCGACAGCCCAGAGCTAGCAGTTGTAGCAGATGATCCACCACAAGCTGCAAGTAAAAGAGCCAGAATGACCAGCATTCCTAGACTTCCACCGAGAACCAATCGATTACGATACTGTTTTGA
>DATMNR010000602.1:0-4872 GCA_035568795.1 Ktedonobacteraceae bacterium | reverse complement strand
TATTTCAATAGCTCCCAATGCCTTGAGTGAGAGCTTTTGTGCGTCGGTTAAACCTTTAGCATAAGCAATATTCATATTTTCGTAGAACATCTCGTTTTTGAACGTTTTTAAACACTTGCCAGCATGTACATCCCAAATTCGAATGTCTCCATCATCTCCACCACTGGCAAGAGTTCCGTTCATTGGATTGAAAACAACCGACCATACCGAGTTGCTATGCCCTGTCAAGATCCTGCTACATTGATAGGTGCCGATATCCCAGATGCGTACAGTTCTATCGTGACTACCACTGGCGAGCTGCAAACCATTCGGGCTAAAATCGACCGATCTGATCCAACTTGTGTGCCCTTGTAACATTTTGAGGCAAAGGCCAGAATCCACATTCCAGACAAGGATCGTTTGATCATCACCACAACTAGCAAGTAGTGAACCATCCGGGCTAAAGGCAACACTCCATACACGATGTTTGTGTCCTTCCAGCAATTTTATACATACTCCTGTCTCAGCATCCCATAATCTCACTTTGTGATCATCATGGCTGCTAGCGAACAGTTTACCATCAGGACTATAAGCAATGTTCCAAACAACACTGGGCACTTGTAGAACTTTTAAACATTCACCAGTCTCGCTATTCCACATACGTATAGTCAGATCGTGACTACCGCTTATGAGTATATCGTTGCTTAAATGGAAAGCAACAGCTCTAATTAAATGACTATGACCTTGCAAAGTCCTGAGACAGTGTCCACTATCTACATCCCAAACACGTATGGTTTCATCTTCACTGCCGCTAGCAAGCATCTTCCCATTTGGACTGAAGGCAACGGAACGAACCCGACTTCGATGCCCTTGCAAAGTCTTGAGGCAATTACCAGTATTGGAATCCCACAGCCGAATCTTCTGATCTTCGCTACCGCTGGCAAGTACCTTCCCATTTGGACTGAAAGCAAGTGATTTTATTAAATTGCTCCGACCCTGCAAACTTCTAATACATTGTCCACTACGTGTCTCCCAGAAACGCATTGTATCATCCTCGCTTGAACTTACCAGTACATTGCTGCCGGGAACAAAAGCAACAGACCATACACGTTTGGTATGACCCTGCAAATTCCTCACATACTCACCACTACGAGCATTCCAGAGACGAATGGTTTGATCATCGCCACTGCTGGCAAGCAGTGTATTATCAGCACTAAAAGCTACTGTCCATACCCGGTGCAAATGCCCACGTAGAACATGCAAGCATTCGCCAGTATGTCCATGCCAAAACCGTACTGTATTGTCTTCACTTCCGCTAGCCAGTATCCCGCCATCTGGGCTAAAGCTCACTGTCCTTACCAATCCACTATGTCCTTGTAGGATATGCAAGCAATTCCCAGTACCAGTATCCCACAGCCGAATTGTCTGATCGTCGCTGCAGCTGGCAAGGACTGTGCCATCAGGATGAAAAGCAATCAAGCGTATTCGACTAGTATGCCCTCGCAGAACCTTGATGCAGTCACCTGTCGTTAACTCCCAGAACCGAATAGTCAAATCTTCACTCGCACTGGCAATGAAATGACCATCGGGACTGAAAGCTACACTGCGAACCATGTTAGTATGGCCAAACAAGACTTTAAGGCAGTGGCCTGTTAATGTATCCCAGAGGCGCACAGTCTGATCTTCGCTTGCGCTTGCAAGCAACTTACAATCTGGGCTGAAAGCCACAGAACGGATTCCATCACTATGCCCAAGACATGTAAACAATTCCCTGGCATCATACTGGCGCCAGAGTCGTACCTCATTGGTCGTTGTTCCTGCTGCCAACAATTTTCCATCGGAACTTATTGCTATGCACAAGATATTGCTGAAGGTATCACTAAATACAGATGTCGAAAGATCGGAGTGAGCAAAATTGACTTCAGGCAAAGCTACGTTTTGTAAATATGCTTGCCTCACTGCGAGTTGGGAAAAGTCAAATCCGCGAAGATCAACTTGTAATTGGATAAGCAGATTAAGAATATTCCCTGCAGCATAGCCTGCCTGTAGATGATCCATCCTTTGCACTATGGTAAGGAGTTGCTTCAGCTTCTTTTCACTCTCAGTTTTTCCGATAATCGTTAAAAGCTTTGATGCAAGTGGAGTGAGGATTTGACGAACCTGGTTGTTTCTGACATAATCACTACTCTGAGCTCTGATCAACGCATGGCTCACAAGAAATCCTGGTATCTCTGCAATGATCTCCTCGTATATGTATTCTACGAATCTTTCGGTCACAAACTCTTCGATTACCGATTGTAGTATAAATTTTCCATCACTGCTCTTTTCGATTAGCGATCTCCGTCGTAGAGAATCCAACGCCTCAAGTAATGACCCACTTGATACGAGATCCAACATATTTGAACGAAGTTGATTGAGGGATATACTTTCACGTTCAATTGCTAGCCAACAAATAGCATCGAGTTCTAGCTTCGATAAGCGAAGAAATTGTTGATTCAAAAGATCATTCATATCGCCAAACACGATCTCCTCCTGGTTCAGAAAGTCCGCAATATTTCCGTTGAAAACCTCGCGAATCGGCTCGGCGATGAGCTTAAGTGCTAGAGGATTACCAGTGTAGAGGCGCACTAATAAAGACCAGTTTGCATCTGTTCCATTAAGGCCTTTATCTTTAAGCAATTCTCTTCCAACTTCATGCCCAATCCCAGAGAGTTGTAGCGTGCGAGTTGGTGAAGTACTGCCTTCCAAGTAAGCTATCTCTTGCGACTTCTCGCGACTCGTCAGAATGAGGCAACTGCGATGAGATGTTGCTCCGATGCGTTGAAATAACCTGCTATATCCTTCGTATTTCTCTTGATATAAGCCTGCACGATGCCCAGCTTGTAAAATCGACTCGACATTGTCTAAGATCAGCAGGCAGTGGTGCTTACGCAGAAAGGTGATAAGGATGGAGATTTGCGCATCAAGATCCTGTGGCAAATTCAGGCGTTGTTGAGAAATAAAATGGAGAAAACTCTCCAAAATACTTTCTACTGATGGCGCATTCTGTAAAGAGCGCCAGTAGACGTACTCGAAAGCATCTTTAACGTTTTGTGCAGCCATTGTTGCGAACGTCGTTTTACCAACACCACCGATGCCCAGAATCTCTATCAAACGGCAATGATCGCTCTTTATCCACGTCTCTATATCTAAGAGTTCCCTTTCGCGTCCGTAAAAGTTCTCAATAGCGGGCGCCTCTCCCCAATCTTCTTGACTGCTTAAACCATGCAAGGACCAATTGGCTGTGTCAATGTCCTCTTTAATAAAGCCCAATTCTACAGCGCTTTTGCCGTAAAGATCAACAAGCTTTTGACGATGGAAAGGACTGGGAAAGCTTTCACCTCGCTCCCAGCGACCAACTGTCTTGGGATCACTTCCGATTTTTTCGGATACATCCTCTTGTGACCAGTTATGTTTCATGCGCTCTCGTTTTAATTTTTCACTCCAAGGCAAATTAATCTCCACCCTACTCACTTCCTTCTCTGGCTATCGAACGCATTATTACGGTTCGTACAAATGACATCAAGATGTTCCTCATTTGTCCTATAAATGTCCCCTGATGCGGTTTCTTTGTGCTTCTGATCCAGTTACCCTTAATTGTAGGCGTGACATATTCTCAAAGAAAGGAAACTACGATGTCTACAGCCCCGGCAGATCTGCTGGTTGAACCACTCGATCTTGCCAGCGAGACCACATGGAAAAATCTTACACATTCACTTGGCTCTTTTGCACGGTCACTTGTCTACTCTTATCGTGTTCCTTCCTGGAAAGGTCAGGAGGAGGATATCGCAGAAGATATCGTGCAAGAAACTGTGCGACGCATTATTGAACGCACACAAAAAAGTGAGCGAGGTGAAGCAGATCCTATTCGCTCTCTCGATCATATGACTACCATTATTGCACAAAACTATTGTAGGGATTTACGCCGCCGAGATTGCCGATTGGTATCCCTTCAACCTGACAATTATGTTTGGGACATACTGGATCGTACAGGCGAACAACCGCTAACATTCGACGCCATATGTGAAGCAATCGATCAAGAGCTGCTCTTAGCGCAAATCGTGCGAGAAATCGCCAACTTCCCTATGAAACAGCGTACAGCGATTCTGATCGACCTGGCGAACCGTATGTACTTTGATATCGAGCTAACACCACTACAGAAGGCTTTTCAGGAGGCTGGGATACCGATAGAGATGTATCGTCAGCCTTTGCCAGACAACATTCGAGAGCGTAATCAACATACATCGTTACTCAACCATGCATACAGGCGCATTGCCCAACACCCTTGTGTACAAGCTTACATTGCAGAAACACTACATGCGCAGGCAGTGTCTCTGAGCAAAGCCGAGCGCAATGCACAAAAAAATTAGCTTACTTGTTGTCTAATCCCAATTTATCAACAAGTAAGCTGGCAGAGAGCAATGCATGCTCACGCTGTACTGAGGGCAACGAAAAGAACTGAAGCGTGTTTAACGCTGAATAAAACAAAGCAATATAGTATTCACGAATATCGTCTTCTTGATTCTTTGTGGCCCAATGATGATTTTGTGCCACCAACCGATAGGCCAGAGAGCGAAGATGTACAACTGTAGCATAAGCTTTCGCGAGTACCTGGTTCTCTGTTGAAATGCTGGAAGCTAGTTGCTCAACCTCGCTGAAGTGTTCAATACCACCAAGGAGTGACTCTTCCAAGTGATTACGCTCTTCAAGTGTTGCATCTCCTTCAGTAAGCAACTGAAAACGTATCGCTGAGTCGAGCATGGCCACATCGCGCAGGATATGACTGGAGCGTGTTTCTTGAAAATCGATTAGCCAGATATGCCCTGAATTATCCACTAGCAGGTTATGCGGATT
>DATMNR010000601.1:0-16978 GCA_035568795.1 Ktedonobacteraceae bacterium | reverse complement strand
TAAAGGTGATTCTTCGATGCTCAATGCTGTCCAAACAGCCTTCACTCAATTGAAGGCTAATGGAACATATAATTCTCTGATTCAAAAATGGGGATTAACTAACGAAGCAATCTCCTAGATTTGTCGTCTTACCATTCTAAGCTACTAAGGTGGAAGCAGATTTTGTAGGGGTAGAGAGATGGATGATCGATCCTTGAGTGGATCGATACATCTAACAAATGTGCCCCTACAAGACTACTATAAGGAGGTTCCAGGTGTTTAACTGGGACATCGTCAGACAGTATCTCTTTTCAGGGCTCTTTATCCATGCGGCGTGGACAACGCTTTGGATCGCTGTCATCTCTCAGATAAGCGGAGTCATCATTGGTCTCTTTCTTGCTCTCATGCGCATGTCACGTTATCGCTGGCTTTCGTTGCCGGCTCGTTTCTATATCTGGATTTTTCGCGGTAGTCCACTTCTGGTGCAGCTTCTTTTGCTCTATTTTGGTATTCCAGAAGTCTTTCCCGGCCTTGTTCCATACATTACTGTTTACTCTGCTGCGTTGATTGCTTTTTCGTTCAATGAAGGTGCATATATGGCAGAGATTGTCCGAGCAGGTATTACATCAGTCGATCCCGGCCAGATGGAAGCAGCAAAATCTTTAGGCATGCGTTATGCGCTTGCTACACGCCGCATAATATTGCCCCAAGCAGCACGTGTGATTGTTCCGCCATTGGGCAACGAGTTCAATAATATGCTCAAGACAACCTCTCTGGCATCCGTAATTGGTCTATTCGAACTTACTTACACTGCCTCGGTCTATGGTGCACAAACCTTCAGCTACTTTGAGTTACTGGTTGTTGCCACATTCTACTATCTTATACTTACTACGGTATGGGGTTATATACAGAACTATATAGAAAGACGTATGGATCCGAATCGGCTGACAGCAACTGAGCTTAAAGCTCAAAAGAGTTGGGCTCAGCGTATGATGGGATTTCGATCTGAACCCGGTGGTTTTGCTGGTAAGGAGTTTCGATAAGCATGGAGAAACAGCAGACTAATGGAATCGAGATGCTCAGGGCTGAGAAGATTGTGAAACATTTTGGCAGTCTAACGGTTCTGGATGGTATTGATCTTACAGTAAAGCGTGGCCAGGTTGTGGTGATTATTGGGCCAAGCGGATCTGGTAAAACAACACTCTTGCGCTGCATTAATCACCTGGAGAAGATCGATAGCGGTCGTATTTATATAGAAGGAGAAATGCTGGGCTATCGGGAGGTGAACGGGCGGTTAGTAGAAGATCGAGAAGCTACTATTGCCCGCATTCGCTCCCAGATCGGATTTGTGTTTCAACGTTTTAATCTCTTCCCACATATGACAGCTCTAGAGAATATTATCGAAGCGCCTGTTCACGTACTCCATCAGCCCAAAGCTGAGGTGAAAGAACGGGCTTTGGCATTGCTTGAAAAAGTGGGTCTGGAAGATAAAGCCGATACCTATCCACATAAGCTCTCAGGTGGTCAGCAACAACGTGTGGCTATCGCGCGTGCGCTAGCTATGAACCCTAAACTCATGCTTTTCGATGAGGCCACCTCAGCACTTGATCCCGAGTTGGTTGGAGATGTGCTCAAGGTCATGGACCAGCTTGCCAGAGAGGGTATGACGATGGTCGTGGTTACACACGAAATGGGTTTTGCTCGTGAAGTGGCCGACGAAGTGATCTTCATGGATAAGGCTGTAATTGTAGAGGAGGGGCCACCTGAACAAGTTTTCGATCATCCTCAACACGAACGAACACGCGAGTTCCTGGGGATGATTCTCTAGGATCAAGGTCTATAACCCGACTGGACTTGCAGCATGATACGTCGTTTTTGTAGCGGATGGAATAGCACAAAGGCGTTGTGGTAGCGTAAAGTGTGCTTGTGAATCCAGGAGACTTAGGAAAGCGCGTACAATCATAGGGTCAAAACTAGCCCCGGAGCCTGATAATAGGCGCTCTCGCGCGGCATCTTTTGAGAGAGGTACTTTATAAGGACGTTGCGAAGTCAAAACATCATAGACATCCGCTACAGTCAAAATGCGAGCGCTCGAAGGTATCTCTTCCCCTTTGAGTCCGGATGGATAGCCTCTACCGTCCCATGCCTCGTGATGATACAGCACGGTCTCAACATAAAATGGATGTACGTCACAACCAATGAGAATCCGTGCTCCAATGAGCGGGTGGCGTTCCATCGTTTTACGCTCTTCGTCTGAGAGTGTATCAGCTTTCAGTAGGATGTCATTTGCGATCCATGTTTTCCCTAAATCATGCACTAAAGCTGCTAATGCCAGATCTCGTGCGTCACGCCTGCTCCACCCCACGTAGCGGGCCAGGCGTTGGGCATACGTTGCAACCCTACGAGAATGATCATACGTGACAATGTCACGTTCCTGGATACTATTCGCAAATGATAGCAGTATGTGTTTGTTTTCACGTTCGCGGTCTGAACGGCTCTGCCTACCACCCAGTAAGCTTCGCTCCTTGCGAGTATAAAGATTTGTTATGGAATCAATGTTATTCATTATTGTAAGAACAGCGCCTTTGCTTATATGAAGAGATCAATATCTGACTCTATAGAAACATATATTGAACATAATACCTTCTTCAGTGAATCTTATTCAGAATAGAATAATAGCTTGTCTCTTTTGAGTCAAACTGTTAGGACTTCTGGCTAGAAGCCACAACAAACGAAGTGTTGATGTGTGGAGGGTTTAAGTTATGGCACCCGGCTTCTTTAAAACTCACAGAATATTCTTAAGCTCTGCATATTAAAACACATTACTGTCGTTATCGTTCCTCAATCTAGTTGAACTATTACTTTTGTACCACAAAAAAGTAGATGAGAGGTTCTGTATTCCGCCCCCCCAAATAGTCCCTCTTTCTACGTCACAAGTTTTTAAACTTCGATGTTTATGATAGACTCGTCATAAGTGGCTTAAAAATTATCTAAGCGTAGATACAAGATATTTATTCATTAGGGGTAACCTTTGCCTATTCGATTCTGGTTACTCGACAGTTAAAGCAGAACAATGGTGCAACCACTATGGAGCAGAATCCTGAACTCGGGCAAACAGAGAACGTAACAGAAGAACATCAATTGGCAGATGGCGTTATCACTATGGTTTTAACGGCAGACAATCATCTAGGATATACCGCGTCGACTCAACCTCCACGTAAACGCGAACTACGCAAGCAGCAGTTGCGCCATGCTTTTCAACAGACAACGGATTTTGCTATCGGCCAGGGTGTCGACCTCTTTGTGCAAGCGGGTGATCTTTTTGATACGACAAATCCTGATGAGCAAGATCGTAGTTTTGTTGCCGAGCGCCTCGCCCAATTGCGTCATGCAGGCATTAGAACTTTTGCTGTTGGCGGTATTCATGATACGTCGATTGAGGCGCCCCCCTCATTGGATGGAACAAAAGCCGATTTCACTTCCTCTACTCCTGCCCCTCAGCTCAGCTATGCACGCTTAGGAGCCTTACACTATTTCGCACGCTCATCTGATACATATAAAACTCTTAATCCTGTTCAGGCACAAGAAGAAAATGGGCTTGAACCAGTTGTTTTTGATATACGTGGTACACAGGTTGGTATTTGTGGTTTAAGTGTTGTGGCTGATCAAGAGATCGATCCTGTAGAATTCTTGCACCCGCACAATGACTTAGCCCGTGTGGCTATCTCCTTGCTCATATTGCATGCGCCAATTGAAGGTTTTGCAACTGAATCGTCCTTAGATAAAATACGTACACAAGTGAATCGAGCTAGTATAGCCAATCAATCAACATTCCGATATATTCTGGCAGGCTATCACCACGCGTTTCGGCATGTATCAATTGGCCAATGTGATCTTATTGTTGCAGGAGCTTCGCAGCATATCGACTTTAATGATCCCGACGATGAGCCGGGATTTGTATTTTTGGGTCTTGCAGCCGATGGTATTCGTTGGTGCAAACATATTGTTGTCGAATCCCTCCAACTTCGACGGCTGGTTGTACATGCAAAGGAATTGATGCAGCATGATACAAATGCAAACCATACAGATATTACTGAAAACATTTTAGAGCGCCTGCGCCCATTATGTACGGAAGGTGCTATGGTACAACTTCGCTTTGAAGGCGAACTCACGCGTGAACACTATCATCAATTGGACCTCAACCAGATTCGGCACTATGGCGAAGAGCATTGTTTTGCCCTATCAATTGACGATAGTGCCCTTTCATTCCTATCAGAACAAGAAATCGTTGCATCTGCTGATGGGCATGGAAGTTCAGTGCATAGAGATGAACGTTTCTCTCCGCGTGAGGAACTTATGATCCTTGCAGACGAGTGGATTGCTGCTGCCCCTGATGAACAGGAACGAAAAGCCTTGCAGGCTACCAAAGAAGAACTACTGACCGCCCTGAGGCATATATAGGTAGAAACATGCCGAGTCTATTAGACCCACCATCGGAGTAGAAAATACATGATAATTCTTAAACATTTGACGGTCGAACGTTTCAGGCTCTTGCGAGAGATCGATCTGCACTTTCCACAAAGAGGCAGTATACTGATTCAAGGTCCAAACGAAGCTGGCAAGTCAACCTTGTTTGAAAGCATTTACTTTGCTCTCTATGGTGAATCACTGACAACTAAACGAAAGAAGCGTCCTCAGGATGAAAATAAACGCTTTGATGATCTGATCCTTTATGGTGAAAATGAAGCTCATGTTACTTTAATACTGACGATCGGACCTTCTGAGCTTATCATAAAGCGTACCATTAAACGAGGTAAAGGCCAGGAGATCTCCCTTACTGTGCGCAGACTTGGTATGCTCGAGGAATGTATTACTAGCCTTGATGCTGCCAACGCGCGGATCATCAGAGAAATTGGTTGTATTGATGGAGCGACACTACGGAACTCCTGCTTGATAGAGCAGAAAGCGTTGAGTCGTGTTGAGCAACTCAGTGGTAGCGAACGCGAAGCTGTTTTGCACACATTGCTTGGACTTGAGAAACTCACACGTCTGGCTGAGCAATTCAAAGTAACTGACGAAGATGAGCGATTGCTAACTGATTCTAAAGAACTACTTGACCTGGCCGAAATACAGAGTCGCATACCGGATTTGAGCACCCAATTGGGCCAGTTCGAAGCGGCTCTCGATGCTGTCTCCATTCGCGAAGGCCTGGTAGAAGTAAATAAGCAAGAAGATGAGATAGCAGAACAGGAACTCACGCTAGAACGTATTCAGCACAAACGTGAAGAATTGAAAATCCAGCAGAATCGTATACAGCAGCTTAGAAAAGCACAAAATATACTTCGTGAAATTATTGCTGCATATGAAACTATCGCCGAGGCACAGCACGAGTTACCAGACCTTGAGCGCCAACTTAGTGATATTGAACGACGTGAAGTAGATGAGTTGCCCGCTCTCGAGCGGCGTGTGCAAGAGTTATCCGATCTCACTCAATCCTTTGGCACTTTGGAACGCATGGCAGCAGATTTACTTGCCGCTGTGAACACCATCAAGGATCTTGAACAAGATCTCAAGCAAGATGAGCACATTCAGGCGCAACTTGCTGAAATTGATGACGAGATAATACACACTCGCCTGCTCGTCGAAGGGGTTCAGCAATCCCAGCAGGAACTAGAAGCACAATTTCGTACAGCGCGACCTCAGTTGGAAGCTCGTCTGCAACGCCTTCAGGCTTTGTCTGATCGGTTTATTGCTCTCGAAGAAATAGAGAAAGTGCGCGCCAGTAGAATAGATGATCGCGTGCCTGCCGGGGAGAATAGCGTTGAACTGGCTAAAGTAGATGCAGAATTGCAGGAGACGGAGCAGAAACTTGTCCAAATCGAGGATGAAGCAAAACAGGCACAAGAGCGTGCCGATGAGGTCGAAAAACATTGGCGACAACTCAGTATTCGTCATCAACTCGAAGAATGGCTGCGTGCTATGGGTCAGGCTCAGGACCTGGCTACTGCTGAACAAAATGTGAAGAATGCCCATGATCAGCAAGAGCAGTTGACACTTTTTGTTCTTGCAATGCGCCGAACAGCAACAATGCAAATCGGAATCTTCATTGCATGTCTTGTTTTATTCATTTTCTGTATTATTGGCGCTTTTGTCCAGGCAACTCACCATTCATTTTTCACTCTTGTTGTTGGTATAGTAGCTCTCCTTCTGCTTGTAGGAGCAGGGCTAAGCATTCGAAATTATACGAAGACTCGCGAAAAAGAGCGGCATGCCGATCGGCAAATGCAGGAGGCAATCAGCCGTGTTGGAATGATGGTTGCCGCGCGCGAAACGGCTATGCGTATAGCAGGAGGTCCTGAAGCCAATGTCAGGATAGAGCAAGAGATTCGCTCGCTAGGTGGTACCGTTCCACGTTCTGCACAAGAGGCCACATCTCTTCTCCAGCAGATACCAGACTCAAGCGACAATTTAGCGGACTTGCAACAGCGACTGACTGAAAGTCGACAACAAACCCTTTCTGTTCAGAGCCAGGTCAATGCCATATTGGAAACAGTTGAGGAACTGCGTAAGAAACAACTACACTTACAAGATTTTCGTCATGCAAAAGGTTGGAACAATATTGACGGAAAAATCAGTGAAGATGAAGAAAATATAGCGCGCATGCATAGCGAGATAACTACAACTGCGGGTGAAGAAGGGCTTTCAATTGTCCTTGCTCCTGTAAATGACGCAGGAAATACATCGTCTTCTTCACCCACGATTGCACCTTCAGATGCACAACTTCGTTTGGAAGTCGAGGAAGCTATTAAAGCAGCTCGAGACGAAATAGCAAACATCGATAGTAATATGCAAGTGTTGCCCGAACTGGTCTTACAGCACAAAGGTCACCAGGAGGCACTCGATGAACTCCTGACGCGTAAACTTGCTTTGATGAAGCAGCACGATGAGTTTCAAGCTGGTGATGCTTTGCGGCGAATCGAACGCGCTCGAGAACAACAAGGGGCATTACGTGATGCATTGCGCGCACTGCAGGACTCTCTACGCCAGCGTGTCAAGTCTCTAGGTTTTTCCTTTGGGCAGACAGCAATCAGTACTGCCGAAGCTGCTGCTCGCAAACAGCTTGAGTCATTACACCTCTCTCTCGCAAGCAAACTCGAGATTCGAGACCGTCATATCCAGCAGGCAACCTTACTCAAGGAAAGCCAGGAATCACTTTCCGAATACTACCGCCAACTCGCAAAGTACAGTAGCTCAGTCGGCAGTTGGATCATACCACCAAATCCCTTCGCTGAGGCTCTACAAAGCTTGCACGCTCGTTGCGAGCAGGAAATTCAAGAAGCTAATGAATCAGCTCTGTTGCAAGAGCTTGATGATATCAAAAAGCAGGAAGGTGCTTCTCTGGCTAAACTTGAATTATGTAAATATGAAATCGAGCAGACACATGAACGGATTGCAGAGACGCTTGTAAAACGCAGTCGGCCACCTGCCAAAGCGTATACGCTTACAGATATTTCGGCTGTCTGGCCTCTACTCAGCGTATATTCACAAGAGGATCGCACTCGCCTGGAAGAGCAAATTGCTGCTGTGGAGTTAGAATTGCACGAATTTGAACAAAAAGAATTGGAATCAAGTACACGTCTTGAGACAGGTAGTGAGAAAATTAACCTTGAGCAAGCACGTCAACGTATGCAGCAGCAAGAACGTAGTTATCAGACCAAAAAACGTGGTGGGTTGTTGATCAATGCCACAGTTGAACGGCTCATGCTCAAAATGATTCCGCGCATCGAGTATTATATGCAACAATTGCTGCCTGTGTTGACTCGCGGTCGTTATCACGATGTAACGCTCTCCACCGAGCCTGAAGAAGGTGTCACGAGTGGTGGCGCATTCCAACTGAACATCTGGGAACAGGCGGCGGCAGAGTATATACCTCAGTCGGCCCTATCAGGAGGAACGGCTGATCAAATCTCTCTCACCCTACGATTGGCTTTTGTCATTGCAGCGCTTCCACGTGAATTGAACGCCGCTCCCGGTTTTATCCTAATGGATGAACCTTTAAGCCTGGCCAGCCAGGATCGGATGCAAGCGCTTATCGACCTGGTCACAAGCCACCTGCTCTCGGATCACTTTGAGCAAGCGTTTTTTATCTCCCATAATAGCTCTCTTGACCTGGCTATGTTTAAATATCATCTCTACATTGATAATGGTATGGTGATGGAATCCAACCTGCCTGCTGATACTGCAATACAAGAGCAGGCTCAGCCTTCAATATCTACCCTCGCTGGCACAAATGGGCATAGTAATAATGAGGGTGTTGTAGAGCCACAAGTGATGCCACTTTAATCTGTTCTGTATCAATCGCTTACGGAGTGTAGAGGCTACATGTGCTAAAACTATTGCTAAGCAATGTGATCAAGAATTATACTTGTGGAGATGTGTACCACTTGTAAAGAACCCTGGCTGCGGGTTTCCAATTTGGCTCGAACAATGGTACAGACCATGCCCAAAAATAGATGCCTCCAATATGTTTGTCTGTAACCACATTAGTCAATGCTGCATCATAGGCAGCGGCCTGTTCCTCCGGATCGGCAGGTTCAGCCTGGGCATTTGTATCTCTCACCCAGGGCTGATACAGAGCAAATTCGCTATCTCGATACCCAATTTCTGATATGAGCACTTGCTTGGTGAGTTGTGTTGATAATAAATCCAGAAGTGTCCCAATTTTTTCGTGCCAAAGTCCAGGTAGAATTGTAGGATCAAGCCGCTGTTGGGTTAATGTCAACGGAATATACTCAGAAACTCCAACAGCATACAATAATGGATTATGCATCCAGGAGGGTAATGTTGAACTGTTAGTAGTAGGATTAAGATACAGATACAAAGATGACCAGTTCATATCGTATGTCAGTTTCCCAGGAAAAATCTGGTGTACTCTATCGATCAACTGATTCCAAAGGCTAGCTGGCGCTTGTTGAAGCTTTTCAAACTCAGTACCTATCGACATTTCGTCAGCGCCCGCTTGTGCGGCTGCTACGACATACGGCTGTAGAGCTTGCCAATAGCTATCAAACCATTCCTGCATTTGTTGGGTGTTGGAGAAGTTAATCGAGCCTGACCAGTTATAAGTTACATCAGTACCAGCACTTAGTAGCGGTACAATAAAGACATGATAATACTTACTGTGCGCTGTACGTATTCCCGCGGCAACCGCATCGGGTGTTGGCGTGGTGGCTGAGACGGTCACCTGTATAGAAGTGACTGAGGATTGGTAGAGATTAACAGGTATCTCGACCCATTGGGCGTTTGTCTGATTTTCTATGTCATTGAGTCCTATTTGCCAATTTTTATCCGTTGTATCATAAGCATTTGTTCCCCATTGAGGAAAAATGATACCCGTTTGGAAGGTGGGCCTCTGCATGCGTAGAACAGGGGTCATATTCTCGTCTCTTGATGCTACTACAGTCTGGTATTGTTGATAGGGCAATGCTTTTGCTTGAGTTCGAAATTGCGAGAGGTGTACGAAAGGTATGTGCCCGCTTAGCAACAATCCCTGGAGAAGTATCCCCAACATCATTAAGATGAAAGAAATGAAATAGACACGCTTCGACCGTTGTTTCACTTTTTTCTCTCCACTGGTATTGTATTCCAGGATTGCTGAAATGCTTGCATCTGTGTAGTATCAATTTTGTTTTCTGCTGCCAGACTCGGTTTTTGAATGACAAAGAATCCCTGCTTAGGCCGCAAACTATAGATTACCCCTGCTGCCTCTAACAATGTATACCAGATGCTACAGAATACTAACAGCCATGAGACGACACGTTTCCACAATAACTCGATCTTCTTCTTTTTCAGGAAGGGATGCGAATGCTTAGCCTGTATATCTATGCCGTGCAGGTATGCTAATATGAATGTAGCCCAGGCAAAGTCAGCAGGTATTCTCATCCAAAAGAATGGACTTGCATGCACAAATAGAGCTAACACTGCTATGAGGAAAGGCAAAAATGCTATTTGCCATAAACCCGTAAATAAACCAAGGCAGAATCTATACATAAAAGGAATTTTTGAATCCATTAATACAGCCCGTATACCTGACAACCAACGACTTCGCTGCCTCACAAAATCTTTTACACGCTGGGGGGGTTGCTCATGAAGATATCCATCTACCCATGCAAAGCGGTATCCCTGCGCCCATGCTCTTAGTGCCCAGGCAGCGTCTTCTGTGATTGAATTCGCAGAGCCAACGTCAAATGAGAGGCGAGCATCGTCCATTCCTCTAATCACGATGTAAGAGCCATGTATACCAAAAAGGGGCTTGCCGAGAGCATATTGAAGACGGAACCTCCCCAGATCGTCTGCCGTCCGCAAGGCATCCGCTCCTCGAAAAAACCAGTTCCCCCCCTGGTATAAGATCGCTCCCTGCCCAATCCACCCGGCTGGGTGACGTTTCTTTTTACTAAGCAGGGCGCGGGCTTCTCTCTCAATAGATCGCTGAACGAAACGATATAACCCTGCTAGCAACTTCTCGTCGATTAGACTCTCCTCGTCAAGATAAATGTACCAATCTTCTAACTGGGGACGCACACATTCCTGCAAGTACGTTAAAGCTCGTGCCTTAAAGCGCGATTGATGCTGTGTAACGTAGCCAGGTGGAACAACATAGATGTTTGTAGCAATGCCTATTCCTAAATTAAGAGAAACAGGACACTCGCTAACTATCTCGATCTGATACGGTCCAGAAACCTGTGGATAACGCATAAATGCCTGGTGTACTGCTACAACGCTGTCCCGCAGAACGTCGATATTATCACCCCTTGTTACGAAGCGAAAGACAAGCCGTACAGGTTTTGTTGATGCATACGCAGGTGGCCACGCCGTTGTTGTGATGAATGGTAAACTAATTGGTGTGGGATTTGGACGAACTGCTTCAGCAAAAATGAACCAACCTAGCCACAGGATTATTGCTAATGGCACGGGAGCCAACCAGGCTAGTTCTGCCCACTGAACGCCAGTTCTCCACATCGAGGGGTGAGTCGGAACATGGTCAAGTACCCCCTGGAGGCTCAGTAGCAAGATCGTAAGTATTACAGTTGCACAGATTAAAAAACAGCGGTAGAACCAGGGTAGAAGTGCAACGAATACTCCTTTTCTTGGGTGGGGAGCAGCAAGGTTGCTAATTCGGGTAAGTGTACTCATCTCTGGTAATATTGGAGTAGGCACGGCAGGCATAGGTAGCGTGCCCAGAAATGGTACGTTAGAAGCTTCACCTGGCAATTTCTGTGGGGTTACAGTTTCCATCCGCATTGTTGACTGGTCACATACTGCCTCTTTCAGTGGTGGGTATGCAGGCAGAGTTGGCACTTCTATAAAAGGCAGAGGGTTGAATTGAGTTCTAGTGCCACTAATCATTCCATTTCGTTTCCCGTTTTGCCTTGTTAACCGTTGATCTTTTAAATGCTTTAAACGCGCTGATGCTCGATCCTCCGGGCGATCAGTTTGCATATCCAATCCTTATAGAGCTCATGTATTTGAGTTTGAGAAAATGCTATATAGAAACCCAATCTTACTTAGAAAATTTGAAAAAAAGAGAGTCCATGATGTAGTTTTTGAATCAGATCAGGCCCCACTAGCTCAGGCATAAGGAGAAGCCTGTACACTTACCTCCCCGAATTGTATAACGCTGTTTGTTATGTCCAGTCACTTTGCTCCAATCCGGTATGCTGGCTACAAGTACCAAAGTACCGTAGGAGAGGGAACTGATAGTCTGCTTGAGGTCATGTAGAAGGTGCTGATAAAAAGGTGCGTGGGCGGTTAGATGACTCATCTTTTCACGTCTGGAAACAGCTTGATTTTCGGCTTCATAGATCTCTTACAGGAAGCTGTTGATCCTCTTGTATAGCCGAGTACACACCTGTTTCTGAAAGGTTTGACGCCTCGATCTTATACCAGGCTGGTCCTGCAGGTCTGTTTTTATCCATCCAGGGAGATTTGTTGTCCGTGCATTTTATACATAGAAGTATCCAGGGCCCACCCATACCAGAGGTAGAGCGCTCGATAGTGTACCAAAAAGCCCCTGCAACCCCTCGCCATGCAAGTCTGGGTGTAGTAGTCGTGATCAGGGGTTCTCCATACATGCGATATGCAGGAACTGGCAAATTTCTCATGGCGTAGGCGTGGTTGCGCAGTTCCGTCACTCGTTCCTGCATATCCGCTGTATCTCCAGGATAATGTAGGGTATATCCATCGTTGTGTTGTACATATCCAAATGTGTCGTTGTGACCGAACAAAGACCAGAAGAGATCTCCTGTAATCGCATGATTCGTCTCGACTGTTGTGAGAAAACGAGCGAGGGAATCTCCTCCCCCTTTATTGTTCCATGCATACTCTTCGACAATAAAGACCTTATTGGCTTTTTGCGCTTGATCTGCTTGCTTATTGAGTTGAGTAGTATTCAGTGGGTAATACTGTCCGGTATATACGTCGACATTGCTGAGGGCTACATCACGAGTAAAATTTGGTGTGTCATAGCTTTGTCCACTGTTGCCGTCAATGACAAGGTGATTGGGATCGATGGATTTCAAATACCCGGCAATCGTCTGAACCCAATCAGAGGGTGCAGTTAAGCCGTTACCTGTTTCCCAGCCGAGAATGGTTGGATCATCTTTGTAAGCAATACCGGTAATACTATTCACTCTGTTGAGGATGTGGCTGATATATTGCTCAAAATCTCCAATCACAGTCGCGTTGGTGTAGAACTGTTGCTCGTCGGTGATTCCCCGCCATTCGGTAAATGTATGCTTTCCTCCATGGTACCAGTGAAAGTTATCTACGAGGGGTATGATGAGTTTGAGTCCATGCCTCTTTGCCGAAAAGATGGCATAATCTACATGTTGAAGTGCAACTCCACTGAATACACCAAGTGATGGTTCAATACAAAGAGGGCATCCTACGGAAATACCTAGCGAATGGGAACGTACGACTGTAGCGCCCATTTCCTGTGCCGTTGCTAATGCGTCGTCTACTCTAAACCCGGTAGGGTAGTCTAACCCATCAACATTTTCATCCAGACCCAACCAGTAAATATTCGCTCCTGAGAAGCGGAAAGGTTTTCCTTTCAGCAGCAATTGGGATCCTGAGCGAACGACGAAGGTATCGGGTACCGCGTGAGTTGGTTGGGGAATAAGCTGTCTGATACCGATCAGAACAAGAACCATTACAAGAATAATGACAAGGAAAATAGCTGTGCGTCGATATGAAAAGACAAGAATTTTCAACGACTTCAAGTCATGCCTCCATAAGCGCCTCAACTCACTTTCAATTTCTGGATTATGTTTTTTCCATTATATGCTTCAAAATTGATGTATGCAAGCTAAAAATTGATTTCGTAGTGCAATATCTATTCTCAATAATGCAAGCTCTGTGGTATAATCGCCATTAGTAAGAGTTTCCTCATTGAAGGTTGCTCTTTAAGAATTGGGTAATATTTCAGACTGATAAAATTTCAGTTCTTTCCTGCAGTTCCTTGTATGTGCTGGTCATCGTAGGTACATCACCGTAAGCATCGGATTAGTACGTTGTGACCTCTCTCTTTTTCAATCTACCTTGCTATACTTATTCTTCATCAATTGTAATCGCTTGGACTCTCGAGGGTGAAGGTCGAATAGTACTGAAGGGGGGTTCTGAAGATGACAAATCGCCAGGGACAACGGCTAGGAAATTACCACCTGATCCACCTCCTGGGGGAGGGAGGTTTTGCTGAGGTGTACCTGGGAGAACATGTATTTCTTGGAACTCAGGCTGCAATCAAAGTTTTACTCATGCTATTAGCGGACGAAGAAATGGAGCGGTTTCTCAAGGAAGCTCGTACCATTGCTGGATTGACTCACCCCAACATTTTACGCGTTCTTGAATTTGGGGTTGAAGCGAATGTTCCTTTTCTCGTGCTGGAATTTGCCCCAAACGGTACGTTGCGGAAACGTCATCCAAAGGGAAGTATTTTGCCCTTGACGGTCATCGTGCCCTATGTCAGTCAAATTGCCTCTGCTTTGCAATATATCCATAATAGAAAATTAATTCACCGCGATATTAAACCTGAGAACCTTTTACTGGGAACCAATCATGAAGTGTTACTCAGCGATTTTGGAACGGCCATGGTGTTCCAGACACTTCATAACCAGGCTACTTTGGAGATGGCTGGAACGGTTTCCTACATGGCACCTGAACAGATACGGGGAAAGCCTCGGCCAGCCAGCGATCAATATGGGCTAGGCGTTGTTGTCTATGAATGGTTATGCGGAGTGTGCCCTTTTCAAGGATCTTTTACTGAACTGTATAGCCAGCACATGTTGGCATCTCCCACTTCTTTACGTGCCAGAAACCCGATGATCTACCCTGAGGTGGAACAGGTCGTATTGACAGCACTCTCCAAGGAACCAGAGAATCGATTTGCCAGTATATCGGCATTTGCAAATGCCTTGGAGCAGGCGAGTAAGCAAGATCAACACGCTTACTTCCCTACATCTACTGCTGTTTCACAGCCTTCTCCTCGATCGTCTAACATGGTCTCTTCGGAAGAAGAAGTGTTACCAACGCTTAATGCCTCCGTATCTGAACTACTGAATAGGCCTGTGAGCACGACACCTCGATATTCTATCCAAGAACATGCTGCGATTCCAGATATTGTGTCTGTTGTTCCTCAACCTGTCATCACTCCAAAGCCTGTTATTCAAAGTCCAAAGGATGAGCCGTCACATGGTATCTCACGGCGATCTGTTCTAGTGGGCCTTCTTGGTTTGGGGAGCGTCGCTGTAGCGGGTGGAGCTGCTTGGCTGATAGTTTCAAAGCAAAATCCATTTGCATTTGGTGTGGGCGCAACACCAACTACAGCGCTAATGCCTATTGGTGGTACACGCTACATCACTTATAAGGGCCATTCTAAGCAGGTTTATGCTGTAGCGTGGGCACCCAATGGACAATATATCTCCTCAGGGGGTAATGATCACATTGTAAAGATCTGGAGTCCGATTATGCCCGCTGGGCATGATCACTTAACGTATCTCCAGCATTCGGGATCGGTAAATTCTCTAGCCTGGTCGCCCAACGCGGTGTACGTTGCCTCGGCAAGTTCTGATATGACGGTACAAGTATGGGATGCTACTACTGGCAACAAGCACTTTACATACAGGGGCCACACTGACAATATACGTGCTGTTGCCTGGTCGCCCGATGGGACGCGCATTGCCTCTGCCGGTGATGATAGAACGGTACAGGTGTGGGATGCGAACACAGGGAAACCTTTAGCCACGTATTCAGATCACACTGGAATTGTCTGGTCAGTTAGTTGGTCACCTGATAGCACGCGTATCACCTCAGGAAGCGCTGATAAAACTGTGCGTGTATGGGATGTTGCTACTTCGGGCAAGACTTTTTCCTACGTCTATCATGGCCACTCCAGGGCTAATGCAGTAAAGACGGTGGCATGGTCACCTGGTGGACAGTATATCGCCTCGGGTGGAGATATCCCGGAAAGTACTGTGCAAATATGGAATGCTTCAAGCGGAGCACCGCTTCTTACATATTCTGAGCAAACCGCTGGCATCTTTGCTATAGCCTGGTCACATGATGGGCAGTACATCGCTTCGAGTTCATGGGGAGAGGTGCGGGTATGGAATCCTGCTCCACCTGCTGGGAAAACTATAACCATCTATACAGGTAATGCGAATGGAGTGCATGCAGTGGTATGGTCGCCGAAAGGGCGACGCATTGCCTCAGGAAGTGATGATACAACAGTGCAAATATGGCAGGCATTCTAAGATTTCGATGTGTAAAGCTACATCGCTAATAAAGTAAACTTTACAGGTGGCCCAATGTAGTCATCTACGTTCAAGAATGAACCCGCCGCAAGCCCCTGGTTTGCGGCGGGTTCATTCTTGAACCACATAATAGTCCTAAGAACTACTTTGAAACCCGTAAAAGCTGTATTTTTAGGGTTTATTTTCAAGTAGAGCGGCTACTATGACCGCAATTCTGACAGTTTTGTTTCCCAAAATCCTCTTCCAAAGTGTTAGCAGCATAGTTTGAAAGAAAAGTCTTCGAAACTCAAAAAATTCGTACATGTAAGGAATTTGAATATGTCACGCTCTAATAAAGTTAGATTGTTGGGAATACTTGCATTTGTTTTGATTTCAATCAATGCGTTCTGGCTTCAACCATTTAGCTCTATCTGGGCGCATGCGACACAAGAGAAATCTCGTGCCCAAACAATATCATCTTTGCCCTACAACCAATATGCCAATGGTCCCTACACTGTGCAGGGCAACACTATTCTGGGATCTGATGGGAAACCCTACCTGTTTCATGGCATTGGACGTGATAGCCTGGAGTATGACTGTAAAGGGGATGGATTTTTTGACTCGCAACATCTAGCATATATGGGCTCTGGCACGAATACATCCAGCGGGACTTATTGGTATGCCAACACTGTCCGACTTCCACTTAGCGAGAGCTACTGGCTCAATGGGCAACCCACCCAACAGTGTACATCCGCGCAGTATCAAAATCTTGTGAAAACGTCAGTTGATATTCTATCTTCATTACACTTGAATGTTATTATTGATCTGCAATGGACCGATGCAGATGGACAAGCTGCGGGCGGAGGAGCGGCCTGGCAAATGCCCGATAGTGATAGTGTTACCTTCTGGAAACAGGTTTCTACTATGTACAGTGGTTACTCCAATGTCCTTTTTGAATTGTTTAATGAGCCGCATCCAGGACACTGGTCATGTTGGGCAGCGCCATGCACAATTACAAATGATACATCCTGGGTAAGTGACTGCGTTTGTACGCAGACTTTCACATATCAGAATGTTGGGATGCAGGCCCTGGTTGATGCAGTACGTGGTACGGGCGCTGCTAACCTTGTGCTGGTAGGAGGGATGAATTGGGGCTATGATCTCAGCCAGATTGCCACGTATCCTATCACTGGCGCGAACGTTGTGTATGA